>CAKQVW010000020.1 GCA_934277865.1 uncultured Pseudobdellovibrionaceae bacterium
GCCACATCCAATCGCGAAATTTATTAAATAGATCCAAGCCGACGACGACTGACCTCCGCTTTGCGAGAGAATCACCTTCTCCTGAGTCTCGATCTCGACATCACGCACGGCGTGGCCAAACACGACGACTCTCTTCTTTCCGAATGAACTTGGTGGGTTATCAACATCGAAAAAAAATGACTTTTCACGAAATACGCGAAGCCGGACGAGGAGCCCTAACGCAATTAGAATCAAGAGATAGACGATTCCTCTTAGGGCCGGCGCTGTCATCGCATCAACAGATATCCAGTGCCCAATCAGAGAAAGCACAAGCGCCATCACGATGCTCGTCGAAAATCTCCAATAAAGCCTTCCCAGATCGCCTCTCACAATGGATTCTCCGAGGACCGAAAGGTCTGCATCAAGGTGCGTTCGGGACTAGCCAAATAAACTCGAATTCCTGCCGTCCGAAGCGACTTCGTCACTTCTGGAAGGCGCTGGAAAAGATCGGACGGGACCATATTCGATGCCGGAATCGACTTGATATGCTTTCGCCAGTACGCGGCCGTATCCAGGAAGACGACATTGACGTGAAAACCCGAGGCGCGCAAACGCCTTAGAGATCGCTCGCTCAGCTGAAGTTCCGCCTCATTGAAAGGCACAATGTAGAAGACCTCTGATCCGCGAGAAAATAGAGGTTCAAACTTTTCGAGCGATCCCATTTTTAGGTCTCTTGATTCTGCCAAAAGTGTGGACTTCTCGGTCACGACGGCATCAAGCTCGAGAGCCGCTATTCGAGAGGCAATCTGGTAAACGTGATTTTCGCCGGTTCCAGGCTCCACGATGGTTCGCCCCGACATGAAGCTCACGAAGTTTCCATGCTGAGCCTGTTGACTCACGATCGCCAGAGCAATGTCTTTTGCGTATTCCCAAGTCGAATCCGCCCCCTTGCCTAACTGCCAGAACGGCTCGAGATTCAACACGATATTGACTGCAGCGTTCACTGACTTTTCAAAGTCCTTTACGACAAGGCCTCGCCCCCTCGTCGAAAGTCGCCAAGAAATATGTCGAGGGGAATCACCGTTGTCGTAGCTGCGAATGCCAGCCAAACAAACGCTCGCTCCACGATTTGAAACCTCATAAATTCCAAAATGGTGAGACTCTGCAGGCGGCATGATCTTCAACTCTGGTATCATTTGAATATGCGGCAACACCTCAACCGAAAGTTCCTCGTCATTCTGGATATCGAACTCAAAGGCTCCCGTCGGATCGACAACGGTGACCTTTGCTGGGCCGATCTTTTTTTTCCCCATTCCTGAATCACATTTGGCACGATATCGCTTTCGAACTCTAGAAAAGGAATCTAGTCGGAACAGTTCAAACCGAACATCTTGGTTAGAGGCTGGATGGAAGTGATCCTCCAGGCAAAGACCCGATAAAGAAAATGGCGACCGATTTTCAATCTCGATCGTGACTTCGACCTCGTCGCCCTCTCGATATGTGCGCTTCATTGGTCGATGCCGAATAGAGACCTTTCTTACCGCTAGCTCCATTCGAATGCGAGAAACCCCAAGCACCAGCAGCATCGAATACAGCGCAACAAGAAAGTATCGCCCCTCATGCAAAAAACTCGAGCCCACCAGCAAGAGTGTCGCCAGCAAGAAGTAAAACGTCAGCGGGTGTAGGAACTGTCGATGGCGATCAAAAAATGAAAACTCAGAATATTCACCAAACAAGTTGGTTCGGTCGACCCTCAGGTCTTTGAAAGTGCGCCGTGAGACTTTCATCCCAGCTTTCGTACGGGGGTTGGCGTTTTCGCTATGACAGCGTCCAGGATATCACTGGCCGTGCGTCCCTCGAGCTTCGCATCGGCGGATAAAACCAGACGATGTGCCAAGACCGGTTTGATCAGGTTAAAAACGTGCCCCGGACTAACGTAGTCAAATCCATCGATCATTGCGACAGCTTGGGCACAACGGGCTAACGCGAGCGCCGAACGCGGACTTGCTCCCACTCTTACGCCCGGTTCCGACCGCGTCTTCACAACGAGGTCGCTGATGTATCCGTAAACTTCATCTGAAAGCGCGACATCCTTCACTCTTTCACTGACCCACTGTAACCGCTCATGCGTTTCGACGGCCTCAAGCGACTCAATTGGATGCCCCAGATTGTGGCCCTTCATCATTCGGATCTCTTCCTGTGGTTCTGGATACCCCATCGAGATCTTCATCATAAAGCGGTCCAGCTGCGCTTCCGGAAGTTGAAATGTGCCAAGCTGCTCGACTGGGTTTTGAGTCGCGATCGTCACGAATAGCGAATCAAGTGGGTGAGTTTTGCCATCGACCGTCACTTGACGCTCGCTCATAGCCTCCAGCAAGGCCGACTGAGTTCGGGGAGTTGCACGATTGATCTCGTCACCAAGAAGAATGGTGGTGAAGACAGGTCCAGGATGAAACTCAAAGCTATGTGTATCTTGCCGAAATACCGAGGCCCCTAGGATATCGGACGGCAAAAGATCTGGCGTGAACTGCACCCTATGAAACGGAACCCGACAGGACTTTGCTATCGCCCTAGCTAAAATGGTCTTCCCGGTTCCTGGAACATCCTCAACCAGGACATGCCCTCCAGCCATCCAGCACGCCATAATGTCGCGAATCTGGCGATCTTTGCCGATGATCACTTTTGATACATTCTTTAATACTCGGCCGATGATATCGGAGGGCTTTTCCATATAGCCCTAAGTGTGTCTCAGCTCGCGATTCGACACAATGAATTCAGCCCCGGCCAAAGGTCCTGATCGTGCAGATTAGCTAGGGAAAATCCGATAGGAGACAAGAGATGGAGAGCATTTAGAGTGAATCAAAGCCGTCGACTTGCTGCCCTCATGTTCACCGATATGGTTGGCTACAGTGCACTCGCCCGAGAGGACGAGCGGCTGGCGCGTGAGCTGGTCGATGAGCAACGAGACCTTGTTCGACGTGAACTTCAAGCTTTTCATGGCAACGAACTTCAAACCACTGGCGACGGTTTTTTTCTCGAATTCGCAAGTGCGCTGGACGCTGTCGAATGCGCCGTCTCTATTCAATCGAAACTTTTTGAGAAGAATCGCTACCTTCCAGAAGAGCGAAGAATTCGCATTCGAATAGGAATTCACAGTGGAGAAATCTTCTCCAATTCGTTTGAGGGGACAGATCGGTTCGGCAACAACGTCAATGTCGCCGCCCGTCTTGAACCGATGGCTCCGCCAGGTGGAATTTGTATTTCCCGCCAAGTGGTGGACCAAGTTGAGGACCGACTTTCTCACCTGAAATTCAAACGGTTAGGAAAAACTGAGTTAAAGAATATTCGCGGCGGCGCAGAACTCTATCACGTGATTGCCCCTCACATGGAAGCCGCTGAGCCCAGACCAAATCGTTTGCGATTTCTCGTCGCACGATTTCGTGCGCTGCCTACAAACTCCAAACTCAGCCTCGGCTCACTGCTGGCAGGAGTTTCTCTAGCTTCAATTTTACTTACGGGAACTATCACATATGCGCTATACAATGTTTTTTTGAACGAACCCTCAGCGACACGCGGGCCAGCCTCTAGCGATCGGCCCACCATCGCCATCAATCTCGAGCACGGCTGGGAGTACCGAGCCGCCGAAAATCAAGAATGGGCGCCCTTCGACATTCGACGCTCGTGGAAATATGCCGATCAACTGGCTGGCGAATTTGAAATCCGAAATCGATTCCGAGTCACCACAGACGATTTGAGATCACTTCAAACACCATCACTGGTCGTCGGCCTCATTCGAGATCGTCACCAGATCTATCTCAATCAGAATTTCATCGGCGGCGGCGAACGCCACACGGACCTTCAGCATTATCCCTTCGACCAGACCCTCCTGAAGGCGGACTCCTCCACACTCAACGAAATCCTAATCAAGGGATTCACCCGGCCGACCCTAAATCCTGGAATCTCTCGGCTTTCTGACGTTGGAACTGGAATCGGAGACTTTCACGAAGTAAGCGCCAAGGTTCGCAGCAACATTCTCTCTTTTCAAGTGCTTCGGAATCTCTACTTTGGCTTAGCGCTGGTCATTCTCTCTGCCTCAACTCTGTTTATGTTCCTTCGTCGCGTACCGACTGGCTTCTATTACCTTTGGTCGATCTTGGTTTTCAGCACGTGCCAGCTTGCCTACTTCAGCCCGTGGATCAACGAAACGTTTCAATATCCACTTGTCAGGTTCTTAAAAGTCGTAGGTATCACGATGGCAGCTCTCGCGGTCATCCCGGCATTTTCGAGAATGAAGAAGTGGAACCGGATCGAGCTATTCGGAAATACTCTCATCCCTGTGTCTCTGGTCGCCTTTGCCGTGTTCCTTTTTGACTCGGAATTAAAACCGAGCGCCTACACTGAGCGCTACAACCTGGTTCTCGGCTTAACCGCTGTGCTGGCGGCGATATGGATCGCCGTGATGATAGCGTCTACGGTTTATGATGTGGTGAAAAAAACCGCTCGAACAAATCTCAGCTACCGAGTCGCCTACCTCGCGACCAGTGTTTCGATGTTCTCATCGATGCTTGTGTCGCTGAAAGCCGGGCAAAGTGACACCTTCGTACCCGACGCCCTTCGCCGATCGTTTGTCGACTTCAGTTTAGCGTTTCCACTTCTTTTCTCGTTTTTTGTCGTTTCGGTCGCGATTTACGACTACATCCAGCAATCTCGAGCGGCGTCGGCAAAACGAAAACGAGATTCTCTGATTCTCGAAGCCTCCCATCTCATTGCCAAGGGAAGAAACCTCGATCTCATCATCGGCGACATCCAACGTATGCTCTGCACTTACCTTGAGGCCGAAAAATCGACTATTTATCTCTTTCCAAATGGTCCTCACGAGTCCTCAAACCTCTTGATTCAAGACTATCACCACGGACCCGCCAACGGCCCTGTCACTCGTAGCGAAATTCCGGCTGATCGTGGAATCATCGGTTATGCACTAAAAAACCAATCTGCGCTGAACCTTCCCGACGTGCGTACGGACTCGCGGTTCAACAGCGACACCTCACCTTATGCGCGATCTCGAATCGGCAAGTACAGTTCGGGGGCTTGCATGATCATCCCTCTCACGGCCGCAGGGGCTACCGTCGGCGTAATGACGTTTTCCGACAAATCAGAAGGACAAAGTTTTTCCCAGGAAGACTTTGAAACGGCCGTGCAAATCAGTACAACACTGACACTGCTGTTCGAATCACGTCGCAGATCTGCTAGTTGATGATGCCGTCTTAGCCGGTGAGTTCGCTCAGATCGCCGCCCAGAATCTTTTCTCGGACGATAGCCAAAAAAGCCTCGGAAAAGACTCCACGTAAGTCGGGAGCCTCCAAGATTTCTTTCATCACCTGCAGGGGCTCTCTTCTTGCCTGCCCCAGTCGAACTTGAATTCGAGTATCAAACTCTTTTGCAAAACGAATCAGCTGCGATTCAATGGGGATCTTGAAGTCATTATGTTTCGCAGGAAATCCTGAGCCATCGGCATTCTCATACACTGCGACGATGATGTTTCTTAGCTTCTCAGGAATCGAAAGTTTCCTACCTAAGGCAAGCTCGACACTCTTTGTTGGCACACGATGATA
Organism: uncultured Pseudobdellovibrionaceae bacterium; assembly: GCA_934277865.1. Lineage (GTDB taxonomy): Bacteria > Bdellovibrionota > Bdellovibrionia > Bdellovibrionales > JAMPXM01. Next base: position 5,592 of record CAKQVW010000020.1, read on the forward strand.
GCTTGCTTGGTCTTCCGCAGAGAGTGTCTCCATCTTACCATCTCGTAGGGCTTTGGCGACAGTGGTGGGTGCTGTGAGAATTCCCATATCGACGATTAGCGACGCAATCATAATCTCATCGACCCGCTTCATGTCTGCCCGGAGCGCCATCATACCACTAAAAGCGGCCACTGCCGGCGCACGTTCAAGCGAGCCAAACTCACCAATGGAAGAGCTATTCACGATTTCCCATGCCCGAGGAAATTCTGCCAAATTCATCAACAGATCCTCACAGAGCTTTTGACAGCGAGATAAGAGCTCTTGGCCCTCGTGAAAAGACATCCGACTGCTTTCGTCTGTGACTTGCAGTGCGAGGTTCGCAAATTCGCTCTGCAACGCTACGAAATTTGCCCGGCATCGTTTAGCCAAGCCCTTGGCCGACTGATCCGACGTCGCCTCAATGTATTGTTTGTACCCCATGATCTCGGATCGATCGATGTAAAATTCGGGATTTTCCAGAAGTCGCGACATCCGATCAGCCGCGATGGTGTCCCCTGTTCGAATCAGCTTTAGAAACTTTTTTCGCTGAGGCAGAAGATGATAGACCGTAAACGGAATGACAATCTCCGGAACCAGATCGACGGACTTGAGTGGAATAAAATTGGCTTTGAGAATTTGACTGATGAGGAATCCGACTTTTCCTGTCTCAATTTCGTGCCGCAGCATCGTGACTCGAACGCCTTGTCGTTCCAAAAAAGCTGACTTTTCTTTTGTCAGCTCTTTCTCAACAACCAGAATTGGAAAAGCATTTGGGAACTGCTGGCGACCTGCCTGAACAACCTCATCGATTCCATATGGGCCACCGGGTTCTTCAACAAAAAAAACCAGCGTGGGTTCAAGCGAGCTTTCAAACACTTCGTCTAAATTCTGAAACTCGTGCGACGTGTAACCGAACTCCTTCGCAGCAGCGGCAATAGCCTGAGCTTTTCCGGTATCACCGAGAACGCAAATATCAATCGTCGTTCGCTCTGCCATCACTCACTCTCCATCGCCTCAAGAAGCTTTCACCGATGGCGCGGGCCGCAGTGCCAACATCACCAAAAACTCACCGAGGTCCGACTGACATTCAAAAAATAGAGAGTAACCAGAAAGACCAGTTCGAGTCACAGAAATATCGCGGCCAATCACGGTCGACGGAATTGCAAGTTGAAAATCAAAACCGCTTTCATTGATAGGCCTTCGAGACGAGCTAAAAACGATATTCAAAATCTCACCTACAGCATCCGAATTTTCAACCGTAAGTTCATCAGACTTTTCGCCCAAAAGCCGCTCTAGAATCTTTAGGCAAGTCGCCCGAGGAAGCGCAATACTCAACTGACCGACCAATGCAGTTGATTGAAGCCCTACTGTACTTAAGCAGTCAAACGACTTTCTCCTGGAGGAAATTAAATTCGGATCCATAGTTAGACTGACGACACGCGCCTGACTACTCAGTTGAATGCGAAACGTGTCGACGATCGCCTTTTCAATATGCTTGGGGATTTTATTAATGTCCGCCATTTTTTCGCCACTCCCGGTAAATTAAGCGGCCACTTTTTTATGTGCTTGCTCGAGCTTCGTACGAATCACGTCTACGGTAAAAGGTTTCACGATATAGTTCGAGACACCCGCTAAAACTGCTTCTTTCACCTGACCTACTTCTGCTTCCGCAGTCAGAAGGACAAACGGAAGTTTCTTAAAACGTGCGTCGCCACGAACTCGTTTTAATAGCTCGAGTCCACTACAATTTGGCATGTTCCAGTCGGAAATCACCAACTGAATTGGAGGGTTCGAGTTCTGCAAGACTTCCCAGCCGAGATTGCCATCTGCAGCTTCTTGAATATCGGTAAAGCCGATCTCTTTTAGAGTTTTGATGACGACCTTTCGCATTGTTGACATATCGTCCAGGATGAGAACTCGTGAATTTAGTGGAAACATAAAACCCCCTTTTGATGCATTCAATTCTAAGCGGCGGCGCCAATCGTGCCTTTTTTTCGATAGATCACTGCGCCATCAATGTTGACCTGCTGATAGTCTTGCGAAAGTCCGATCAAGCTTTCCCCAGATCCCATGACAAGAAATCCGCCAGGCATAAGCTGCTTGGTGATGCGACAAATGATCTCTTTTTTACTTTCAACATTCTGGTAAATCAAAACGTTGCGACAAAGAATGAGGCCGAACTGACCGGCATCAGCAAACGAGTCTTTGAGGTTTTGCTTCTTAAAATCCATCTTCTGCCGAATAGCAGGCCGCACAGCCCAACGATCGCGTTCATCTTTGGTGAAGTACTTAATCATCAGTGCCGCGGGTAAACCTCGTTGCACCTCAAGCTGACTATATAGACCGTCTCGCGCCTTTGCCAAGGCACGTTCCGAAATGTCGGAGCCGGTGATATGAAAGTCAAAGCCACGCTTGAGTTTAAGCTTCGCCTCTTCCAGCAGAATTGCGACCGACACCGCTTCTTGTCCCGTTGAACTCGCAGCGGACCAGATTCGCATTTTTTCGCCATCTTTGTAGAGCTCAAAAAGACCTGGCAAAATTGTCTCTTCGATTGCCTTGAAGACACGAGGATCACGAAAAAACGACGTTTCGTTGTTTGTTGCAATGTCCACGAGGAGCTGTTTGAACGAGCCCGTTATGCCTTTTTGCGCAAGCTTGTAAAGAGACGAGACATTCGGCTCGCCCACCAGCTTGCAAATTTCTTCGAGGCGGTTTTTCAGCTGAAACGCATTGTGTTCAGCATAAATGATCCCGACCTCTTTTTCGATATAGGCCGAGAAGAATTTCAGAATTTCGTTTTCATTTACAACCGTATTATTAAGCGGCACGACGGAACGCCTCTCCGCACGCATACTCAATTTTTTCAATCAAGATGTCGGCTGTAAATGGTTTTAGAATGTACTCAGCAGCTCCCATCTCAAGGAGCTTCAGAATTTCATCGGGCGAGTTTCGAGTTGTCATCATGACAATCGGTGCCGAACACGCTATCGACTTCAATTCTTTTAAACTCTCGGGGCCCGTCTTCACGGGCATCTCCCAGTCTAAAAGTATGAGGTCAAAACTCTCTTTCGAGTTTTTCACTATATCAATTGCCTCTTGACCATTGAAGGCATCAGTAAATACCATCCCCGACTTCTTTTTCAGAAGCTCCTTTACAAAAGTGTGAACCGATTTGGTGTCATCGACGATCAATACCTTGAACATCGTTTCCTCAGCTTCCCGCCAGCTTTTGCTTTGGCATGCCCATTTCCGACTCTAGAGAAATCTTCTTCGAGACAACTCGCGCGATCTCCTCGAGATCCGCGGTTAAGTCGAAGGCACCAGCCGCTTCGACAGCGCCTGGCATTCCGTACACCACACAGGAGTCACGATTTTGGATCAACACGGAACCGCCAGCATCCTTTATGGCAACCGATCCGATGCGACCGTCCGCCCCCATTCCCGTTAACACAATACCCATACAACCAGACCGATAGATCGCAGCGGCCGATTGAAAAAGCGGGTCTACTGCGGGGCGGACAAAATTCTGAGGCGGCCCTTGGTCGAGAGCGATTCGAACACTCTCACCCTCGGCCTTCAACGTCATATGGTAGTCACCAGGTGCGACGTAGATCCGATTCGGCAACAACACTTCGCCATCTCGCCCCTCGCGCACCTCTTCTACCGTTTTTCCTGCTCCAAGAAGCTTTCCTAAGCGCTCGGCAAATGTCGCCGTGAAAACTGCAGGCATATGCTGTGTAATCAAAATTGGGACACTATACGGTGGCCGTAAAGCCGAAAACAATTTTTCTAAAGCATTTGGACCACCAGTCGAAGATCCAATCACCAACACTCGAGGACGCACAGTTTCCCAAATGAGACTTGGATAAACTTTCGCCGCACTAGGCGTCGACGCCCCTTGCCCGGTTGAGGCTTGAGGCTTCGCCGGCATTTTTGTCGGCGCCGGAACAGCCCCTCCGTTCAAAACGGAAGGGAAAAGCGCTTCAATTTTTGGTTGGATCAGTTCAAGGATACGCTTTGCTGGATCCGAGGCGATCTTCTCAAGATTCCCCGAACCTGCTCCTTCGCTTCCAGGCTTCGTGACAAAATCACTGGCACCCGCGCGAAGTGCATCCATCGTGATTTCCGCACCGCGCTTCGAATGGGACGAGAATAAGAGAACCTTCACTTGAAGCCCCAGCCGTCGAATTTCTTCTAGAGTCTGAAGTCCATTCATCTCGGGCATCTCAAGATCCAAAATCAAGAGATCCGCCGAAGTTTGTGCAAGCTTCTCGACCGCGAGGCGGCCGTTAGCAGCGACACCGACAACATCGACGTACTCCAACATGGCCGCTGCACTTCTCAGTTGAGATCGATAGACGACCGAGTCATCTGCGATCAGAACCTTCAACTTTTTCCCAACAAATCCCAATTCGTTCCTCGATTCTCTCTTCGAACTATCAAACAGACTTCACTAATGTCGTGAGTCGATCGGCAAGCTGCGCAAGGTCCTTAGAAGCGGTAAGAGTCTGACCAGATGAAGTCGTACTTTCATTGGCCGCCATAGAAACCATCTCGATGGTATCGGCGATACTTTCCATACCCTGCTTGGCTTCAACAACGACTCGCGATACCTCGTTTGTAGTGGCTGTCTGCTCTTCAACGGCCGCCGCAATGACACCGGAAATCCCGTTCAATTTCTCCACCGCATCCGAGATTCCACCAATAGCCTCGACCGCAGAATTTGTGTCGCTCTGGATCGCGCCAATCTTGTTGGTGATATCACTGGTCGCTTTTGCGGTTTGCTTAGCAAGCTCTTTTACTTCGTTTGCGACAACCGCAAATCCGCGTCCGGCTTCCCCTGCGCGTGCCGCCTCGATCGTCGCATTCAGCGCCAGCAAATTCGTTTGTTGAGCAATCGAGCTAATGACTTTAATCACATCGCCGATTTCTTGGCTACTTGCACCGAGCTTCGCAATCGTCGCGTTCGTTTCATGAGCACGTGACAATGTCGTACGCGCCATTTGCGAAGACTCGTTTGCCGAACGAGCGATTTCTTTGATACTCGCAACCATCTCTTCCATATTCGTTGCAACAGTCTGAACCCCTGCCGCAACCTCTTCTGCCGCAGCCGCTGCGGTTTGAGACTCATGGTTCGTGCGTGACGCTGTCTCCGACATCTGAGTCGCCGTCGCCGTCAATTCGCTTGAAGCTGCCGACAGAGCAGACGCCGTTTCCTGAGCCGAAATAATCATCTTCTTTAGCATCGTGACATCCGACGCATATTTCACGACCTTAAAAGGTTTGCCGTTCAGGTCAAAGATTGGGTTATAGGAGGCTCGAATCCAAACTTCACGCCCACCTTTGCCAACTCGTTGGAACTCTCCGGTGACAGGTTCACCAGACGCCAAGCTCTCCCACATCGCGGGATAGTCACTGGATGCGGCATACACTGGGTCAACAAGCATTTTGTGATGCTTACCTTGAAGCTCCCTCATGTCATATCCAAGTACACTTAAGAGGTTCTCGTTTGCCGTGATAATCGATCCATCCATGTTGAATTCGATAACCGCCTGAGTCTTATCAATCGCCTGAAGTTTCGCAGCATTTTCTGCGTTGAGAAGGTTTTGCGCGGTCACATCTGTCGCAATCTTGATGATTTTTGTTACTCGACCAACTTCATCACGCACCGGAGAGTACACGGCCTGAATCCAGACTTCTTTTCCTGATTTGGAAATTCGTTTGTAAACTCCGGACTGAGATTTCCCATCGACAAGATCCGCCCAGAATTTGGAATACTCGCTGGAGGCCGCTTGAGCTGGATCCACAAACTGGCGATGATGCCGACCTTTTACTTCCTCTAGGTCATAGCCCATGGTTTCCAGCAAATTTTTATTGGCTAAAGTGACGTTTCCTTTGAGGTCAAATTCGATATACGCGTAGGCAGAATCGATCGCGTTGAAGATCCCGCGCATATTGTGACGTTCGATCTCTTGCTCGGTGATGTCATAGCGTACACCAATATATTTTTTTGGTTTACCATTGTCGCCCATGATTGGCGCAATGACCGCATCAACGTAGTATGGCGTGCCGTCTTTTTTTCTGTTCTTTACAACTCCACGGAAAATTCCGCCCTTTCCGATTGTCGACCAAAGCTGTTTAAATACTTCTTTTGGCATATCGGGGTGACGAGTGATGTTGTGAGGTTTTCCAATAAGCTCTTCACGACTGTACTGCGAGAGTTCACAGTACTTGTCGTTGATCGACATAATGTCGCCTTTTAAGTTCGCTTCCGAAACGACGCTCGTGAGGTTCATGATGTCAGTCCGAACCTGAAGTTCCTTTTTGCTATCCGTCACGTCCGTCGCAAGTTTCACGACGCCAACCAGCTCACCTGTCTCCGAAGTGATTGGGCAATAAGAAGCGACCAACCAGAGCTCTTTTCCGCCACGGCCGATTCGCTTGAATTCGCCAGATACAAATTCACCCTGACGAAGCTTTTGCCAGAACTCGAGATATTCTGGACTTGCAACATATTCTGATTCGCAAAACATGCGGTGGTGTTTGCCCTGAATCTCAGCCAGTGAATACCCAGTTGCCTTGCAAAAGTTTTCATTGGCAGTCTTGACGATGCCATTGGTGTCGAATTCAATCGTCGCCTGCGCGCGATCGATAGCGCGAAGCATAGAGCGATCGTGTACTTCATCACTGGATGAATTTGTGCTTTCTAACTCGATTTTACGTGCTGCATTTCCCATGAGTTACCCTTCCAATATATTTTAGCCGATTTTACTTTCTATATTCTGTTCTGAATTCAATGCTTCTGAGGCAATGGCCGCAACTTTTGCGACATCCACGACGCTCAACAATGCTCCATCGATTTTGTAGACACCGCTTAGAAAGCGTCGAACCACTGGCGGTACCGTCATCGGTGCCATTTCGAATCGGTCCTCAGAAACCTCCATAACATCGCCGATTGAGTCGACAAGCAAAGCCACCAGATTTCCTTCGAAACGACAAATGACTGACATCGACTCGCGGTCTTCATCAATGGTTCGCCCTAGGTCCTTCGTGACTGACAATCCAAACAGCGACTTCATGGCGACGGCCGTTGCGATTTGTCCACGGAGGTTAATCAACCCACTAACAAACGATGGCGCCAATGGAACCGATACGATCTGTAGCGCTCCAGTCACCTCTTGAACCCACGATACATCGATGCCGTAAAGATTTTTCCCGATGTAAAAGGTCGTTAGCTGCCTACTGTGACTCACGCAGCACCCCGTTTTCTTCGCGTCAGATTTTCCACCGCTTTCAACAGATCGTCCGGTCGCATCTTCTCAAGGTAGAGATCAATGCCGACTCGGGCCGCTTCGGAAGTGTATTTTTGATCAAACCTCGAACTCAGTGCCATGATCGGGAGTTCACGGAATTTGGCGTTAGCGCGAATCGTTTTCGCCAGCTCAAATCCGTTCATCTTCGGCATTTCAATGTCTGTCAGAACTAGATCAAATCCGGAAGCCGACTTTTTCAGCGCCTCCCAGGCCTCCACACCATCACTGGCTGTTGTGACTTTGTAACCAGCCTTGTCGAGCACGTCTTTCACAACCCGTCGGAAGAAAGGGGTATCTTCCGCCAGGAGAATCTCATACTGACTCTTGGGTTCCGAAATAGATTCTGTGTCCGAAGGTTCGACCGCAAGGCTCGAGTTTAAGAGCTTTTGACGTGATTCACTTCCAAAGGACTTCGCGATGATCTGAAAAGGATCGATCACGACAATCAATTGATCATGCTCGGCGATGTTACCGATGATCACGCCACCCTGATTCAAGCTTCGGTCAACGTCCGAGGCCGTAGAAAGTGTATCTAAGATCTCGTCGACTTGAATTCCATAAAGCTGCCCGCCCCGCTCTACAACAACAACCGAAACCATCTCACCTGGCTGATAGACTTTCGGAGTCAGACCAAGATGTTGATTGACAGAGGCAAGAGGCAGTATCGCATCACGGTATCGGACCACGCGGTGCTCACCAGTCACATCAATCTGACTTTGCTCAAACTCTTCTAGTCGATGAACATACCCAAGTACCATCGCATGTTTAGCTGCCGCACCAACCTTGACCAGAAGGTAGTCCTGCGGCTCGCCCTGCAGATCCTTCTCTCCACGTGCGCCCACTGCATGCACAGATTTGGATCGGTCTTGCGCGCTGTCGTTTCGAAGATTTGCCACTTTTGCCAACCCAATCACATCGAGAATCAGCGCCACTGAGCCATCACCCAGAATCGTGGCACCCGAGTAAACATTTAAGGACTTCAAGAGGCGACTAAGAGGTTTAACAACAATGTCTGCCGTGTCCTGAATCTCATCGACAATCAAACCAAATTGAAAGGTATCCGCGTTCAAAACCGCGATATTGACGATGGCCTTTTCTTCCAACGGATCGCCCCCAAGGCCCAAGACCCCATTGAGGTCGACCAAAGGAAGAATGTTTCCACGTAGGCGATAGACAGGGACTCCCTGCAGCCATTCGATCTTGTTCTCTTTTGACGCCTGATCGACGCGTACAAGCTCGACCAGCTTCACCTGTGGAATTGCAAACCGCCCCATTGTATTTCCAGAACCGGAATGCACAATCAGAGCCGGCACGATAGCCAGTGTGAGCGGAATTTTTAATCGTATTGTTGTGCCAATACCAAACGTGCTGGTCAAATCAACTGATCCGCCAATCTTTTCAACGTTGGTTCTGACAACGTCCATTCCGACACCACGACCCGAAACATTTGTGACCTGAGAGGCCGTCGAGAATCCCGGCGCAAAAATCAAATTGAAAACTTCTTTGTCGGTCATCTGTTTGGCTTGAGCTTGGTCGATCAATCCTCGCTCGAGGCCTTTTGCTAGCAGCGCTTCGCGACTGAGCCCCTTCCCGTCATCGATCACTTCAATAACGACCTGACCACCTTCGTGGAAGGCACGCACCTGAATATGCCCTTGCTCGGACTTTCCGTTTTTGCGACGAACTTCGGGAGTTTCAATCCCGTGGTCGCAAGAATTTCGGACAATATGAGTCAATGGATCTTTGATCGCTTCGAGAAGCGACTTATCGAGTTCCGTTTCAGATCCCTCAATCGTGAACTGAATACTCTTCTTCAGCTCTTGTCCGAGATCACGAACGACGCGGTGAAACTTCGACATCACATTGCCAATCGGCTGCATGCGTGTCTTCATCATCTCACCCTGAAGCTCGCTGGTGACCACGTTTAGTCTTTGGCTGAGATTTAAGAACTCCAGGTCTTCGGTTTTGTTTGAAAACTGCAAAACCTGATTTCTGACGAGAACCATCTCGCCCATCAATGTCATCAGATTGTCGAGCAGTGAAACCGGAACACGTATCGAACCACCTAGATCACTGTCCTTATGAGCATCAGCTTGCGGCGCGCTCATACTGGGGACTGCAGGAACGACTGGAACCACGTGCTCTGGCGCGGCCACCGCCAGCTTTTCCGCTGCCACGGGTTCCGCTTCCAATACGGGTTTCACGTCCGAAACCGTTGGTTCCACAAGATCCGATGTTCCGGATGAAATCGGCTGAAGCGTTTTTAGCGCACCACCTAGAATTTTGATGAGCGCAGGCGCAAGTGCTTTTAACTGATCGTTTGAAATCTGATGTTTCGTGCACTCGATGTCTAACTCAAGAGCCGCAACTGCTTTGTAGAGACCATCAATCAAAAACTTACTTGCCTTGTGAGTCTGGTCACGCACAGGCTCCATAGCGGATTCCATGGCATGCGCGATTTCACCCATCTGCTGAAATCCAAATAGAAAAGAAGAGCCTTTCAGAGAATGAATATCTCGATAAAGTTCATCGACAGTCGAACGATCCGCCGACCCCGTTTCAAGGACTTGAAGATTCGTGGAAACACGATTCAAAATCTCTTCCGATTCTGCGACAAATTCATCAACAGCGGACTTAGACGGTCCCTGTTCTGGAGCCGCATCGGCTTTCAAAACAGGCTCTATCAATTCTTGCGAAGGAGGTTCGGAAGCTTCCTCTGGGGCCGAGGCACCGGCTTCGTAGCTCTTATAATCAAATTCAATACTGCCACCATCCAAAAGGACTCGAGCCGCATCAATGCCATTTAGAAAATATGAGACATAGTTTTTACCCATAGACGGCTGATCCTTAAATGGCATCAACACGTTCTCTAACTCGTGGGTGTGCGCCTGAAGTGCCAGCATTTCCATCATGCCAGAGGCGCCCTTTAGGTTATGGAAACTTCGAAATGTCGCGTCGTAGGTTTTTTTGAAGTCCGAACCTTTGTCGAGGTCAAGCAAGCTGCTTTCCGCAACGTCAAGCAGTTCTCGCGCCTCCGTTTTAAACTCTTCGATCTCTTGATCGGAGAACGACATTTGTGAAACCTTTCAGCTCAGCTTTAAGAACTGCATAGAATTCGGTTTAATCTGTGTGAACCAATAGCGAAGTTGGGACTCTCATCGAAACTTAATGTTGGCGTGATATTGTTGGACAAATTCAAAATCCCACGAGCAAATTTGTCCCAGGAATATTGAGAACCTGCTGAGACGATGGTCGGGATGAGACAAGACCGTTAAAATTATGTGAGCCAATTGTCAGTCTCACAACGTGGCGAACGCCTATTATCAATTCGATTAGCGAACAGTTGCTCGGTCACGCGAAGTTGGTGCGTATGTCGGCTGAGGGAGCGAAGCCGGAGTCCGCAGCTCTTGCCGAGCCTTAAAGGGCGTGGGGCTCACTGGTGGCCGTGAAGCTGCGATCGCTTGAGCTTTATCTCGAAGTGCATTGGCAAGGCACCCGCTGAGAGCTGACTCTTGTTTACGAAGTAATGCTTTTGCGCTAGCCACCTTGCTTTGATGAACACGGTAGAGCCGTTCATAAAGCGCGATGTCTGGATTTCCGCCAAGGCGAACCATGCGAACTGATTGAGATTCGACTGTGCGAACTTGCAGTTCGGCATTGCGAACACTCTGAAAGTGAGAGTGACAGGAATCACGCAAGGTTTCGTCGGAGTTTGCAACCTGCGCCTCGGCGCGAGAGATCGCAACGACACACATTAATACCGCGGCCCACATCTCGGCGCAGGCGCAAAAATTCCGCCTGATAGATTTATTCTGATTAAATTGAAGCGTCTCAAATTGAGACAAAACTTGCCGAGATCTCACGAGTTCTTATCGAGCAAAACATCGGCCAACTAGAGGCTGCGACCTCAAATGGATCGCATTTAAAACACAATTTTCCGGGCCGACACATCTGCAGTCGTCAACTCTTAGAACAATTGCCCAAAAACCTAACCGGCTTTTTGTTTCGCGGCCCGAATTTTTTGAAATCGCTTGCGAGCCGTTCGTACGTATTCAGATCCGTACTCCCGCGCACTCTCCACCACTGCGACAATTCGCTCTGTCTGAAAAGGTTTATCGAGGAAGTCGTAGACACAAGACTCCCAAGCTCTTTGCATCTTGTCAGCGTCGCGATACGCCGTCAGCAAAATGACTGGTGTATCTTTTCCGCTAGCGTACACCTTTTCAAGAAGAGTGAGGCCGTCCATATCGGGCATCTGGATGTCGGAGATAATCACCGAAGGGTCTTGAGTCAGGCATATTTCAATTGGG
>CAKQVW010000021.1 GCA_934277865.1 uncultured Pseudobdellovibrionaceae bacterium
CGCCTCGTTGACCTCGATGAGATCCATTTGCTCGAGCTTCAAGCCAGCCTTTGCAAGAGCTTTGCGAATTGCACCAGCCGGTCCGATGCCCATGATTTTTGGGTCACAGCCAACAGAGGCCCAAGAGACGAGGCGGCACATCGGCTTGAGGCCGCGTCGTTTGGCTTCGTCTTCTGTCATGAGCACCGACATCGCAGCGCCATCGACGATCCCGCTGGCCGTTGCCGGAGTGACGGTTCCGCCTTGTTTGAACATGGCTTTCATGGCCTGCAGTTTTTCGATGGAAATTCCTGGTTTCGGGTGCTCGTCCTTGTCGACAGTCACCGAACCTTTGCGCGTCTCAACGACGACCGGCGTGATTTCGGTTTGGAAATAGCCAGCCGCTAAAGCATCGGCGCAGCGCTGTTGGGTCAAGATCGAATACTCTTCGCACTGAGCGCGCGAGATACCATACTTTTCGGCGAGATTTTCCGCCGTGATCGCCATGGGGATTCCGGCGTAGGCGTCGGTGAGTGCGCTGGTCATGTAATCTTCCAGCGGCGCCTGGCCCATGCGGAACCCTTCAAAGCGTGCGCCGCGGAGCACGTAAGGAATTTGCGACATCTGTTCGACTCCGCCGGCAAGAACCGTCGTGGCTTCGCCGGTGAGAATCATTTCTGCGGCTGTGACCCAGGATTGAAATCCCGATCCGCAGAGACGGTTTAGGCCAAGTGCGCCGTTTTCAACTGGAACACCGAGGTGAAGGCCGACGTGGCGTGGAACATAAGCTGCGTCCGCGCCGCTCTGAACGACGTTTCCTAAAACGACGTGGTCGATGTCTTTGGCATCCACTTTTGCTTGCTCAAGAGCGGCCTTGCCGGCGGCGACCGTCAGCTGCGTGGCACCGACGTCTTTTAATCCTCCGCCGAACGAGCCGAAGGGAGTTCGTTTGCCGGCTACTACTACAATCTTCGAAGCGGTTCCTGAGGACATCTTTACACCATCTCTGAAAGAAAAGTTTGTCGTCGAGAGGTTAGCGTAATGGAAAGCCTGGCGATTTGCACGCGGGCCGTTCGAATTTTGCTGCGAGGACTCGCTTGAGTTTTTCTAGAAAGGCCACTAGGCCGTCTCATATGGGAAATATCGCAAGAATCCTCGTGATCGGTCAGGGCGGACGAGAGCACGCCATCGTGCGACAAATTGCACAAAACAAAAACACCGAAAAAGTTTTTGTCGTGCCGGGTAGCGACGGAATGCTCAGCTCGCCGAAGGTCGAGTGCGTGAAGATCTCGCTGGATGTGAGTGCGTTTCCGAAATTGATCGAGTTTGCAAAAGCAAACGGCGTCGATCTCGTGATCGTTGGACCCGAGCAGCCGCTGGCCGACGGTTTCACCGATCTCGCGCGTGCGAGCGGGCTCTTGGTGTTTGGTCCTTCTGGAGCGGGTGCCCGTTTGGAAGCCAGTAAGATTCACGCCAAAGAACTCATGCTGGCAGCCTGTGTTCGCACGGCGCGCTCCTTTGTGGTGTCCACCGTCGACGAGACGTTGAAGGCGGCTACGCATTTCAAGCCGCCCTATGTTCTGAAGGCCGACGGTCTTGCTGCCGGAAAAGGTGTTTTCATCGAAAAGACCTTGGAGGGTCTTAAGGCTTCGGCGCGATTTTTATTTGAAGAACGTGGACTTGGTGCGGCCGGTGAGCGCGCGCTATTGGAAGAGTTCTCACCTGGCATCGAACTCAGTCACCTGGTTTTGACAAATGGTCATGGTCACGTTGCCATGCCTGCGGCGCGCGATCACAAGCGGCTGATGGATGGGGACGAAGGCCCCAACACTGGCGGCATGGGTGTGGTTGCGCCAGTTCCACTTGCGCCAGGGCTTTTTGAGCAAATCGAAAAAGAAGTCGTGGAACCTGTGATTCGCGAAATCGAAAAACGTGGGCTCGTGTTTCGCGGGGTATTGTACGTCGGCCTGATGCTGACCGCCGAAGGCCCAAGCGTGCTCGAGTTCAACACACGCTTTGGCGATCCCGAAGCACAAGTGCTGATGGCGCTCTTGGATGAAGAAGCTGGGCCGTCGTGGGTTGAGGTGATGGCGTCGATCGCGCGCGGTGAACTGCCAAGCCCGCAGTGGGCGCGCTCGCGCTCGGTTGCGTGTTTGGTGCTTGCGGCAGAGGGCTACCCAGATCAACCCGTCAAGGGCGTAGCGATATCCGGCCTCGATGCAAAAGGTGCGCTGGCGTCATCAGCTAAAATGGAGGAAACGGCCTGGGTGATTCACGCAGGCACTCGCAAAGGCCCTAACGGTGCGTTTGAAACCAATGGCGGGCGCGTGCTCAACATCTTGGGAACCTCCGAGACCAGCATGAATGAGGCGCTCACGCGCGCCTACAAGGCCGCAGACAATGTGCAATGGCCTGGTCGCCAGATGCGCAAAGACATCGGCCGCACACTTCTCTAATTTCCTTAGAAGTTCAGGCGGAGCGAGAGGACGTCGCGCTTTTCATCGGGGCGCGCGCTGTGGTGGTAAACCAGACGAGAGTTCTCGCCCAACGGCTCGAAGATTTCGAGATCCGTGCTTCTGCTGGTGACCGAGTAGCTGAGTTCAGCGTTTGTGATTCCGCGATACTCCATGCTGGCTTTGGTCTGAGTCGCCTTCATCTGAAATTTCAAATTGTGTTGAGTGGATTCGGGTTCGTCACCACCGAGGGCGACCTCTGCCTTCATTGTCTCTTCCACGGACTTCGCGGCGCGGCCGATGGATGTGTTGCGAATGTGCTCTTGATTGAAGAAGTTTGAAACAGAGTGATCAAAGATCTGAGCCGCGACGTCTTCGCCATTGGCGACCGGCGAAAGTGAGGCCGGAAGGATTTTCGAATAGTCGATGCCGCGGGATTGCACCGGATTGACCGAGCGTGCGTCGAGACCGCGCGAAAAGTCGGAAGCATCCGTGACGAGACTGAATTTTTCCAATGCTTGTTCGCCCTCTTTTAGAAGCACATCGCCGGTGGCGACATTCTCGGCGTGTGAGCGGGCTTTCGGTCCGAAGATCGCGGGATTGACGCGCATCATGGCGGGAACGCGCGGTTTCACCAGTCGCCACGAGCTTGCCACTTCTTCGTCATGGAGGAAAAATCCAAGCGAAAACGTCACGACCAAAAAAGCCGTCGCGAGAAGCAGGTGTTTTGCGAGTAACTTTGAAATCCGACCGTTCATGCGTAGTTAACCGTCCTTGACCTCTTGGTTACCCTCTTAAAAGAGCAAGTCGGAGGCCAACGGACTGTGACGACTCTCATTTGGAAACAGCTTATATCCGCTATAGCGGTCCACAAGACTGTGAACTGTTTCGAAATGAGACGGTGCCGTCACAATTATTAGTTTACTGACACCTGTCGGAAAATCGGACAGTTTTTAATAGTATTTGGCGAGTTTTGAAAAGGAGAGTCCGTGGGCGAAGAAAACCACCGTCGAGTTCCAGTCGCTGTCGATGCTTTCTCAAGTGGGCAGGTGGGTTCCAAGCTTTGGATGGCTCAGCTGCTAGAGAAACTCGCGCCAGCCTATGGTCAACCGGGGCCACACACCGTTTGGATTTACGGCGGGTGGCAAGGTGTTTTGGGTTTCCTCCTCTTGTCGCGCCAAGGTGCGGGCGGCGAGTTTCTGATCGAACGTGTACGAAGCTTTGATCTCGACCCGGAAGCAACGGAGATCGCAAATGTTCTCAACGAAAACTGGGTGTGGCGAGAGTGGCAGTTTCGAGCATTCACGGCCGATTGCAATGACGTGTTGAAAGACGTGTCGGCTGAGGAAGCGTGCGAACCTGCTTACGGCCCGCTGCCAACCGTGGTCATTAACACCTCTGTCGAGCACTTTGCCGAGCGAACCTGGTTTGAGCGAATTCCTAAGGGGACGATCGTCGTTCTGCAGGCTTCTGATTTCGATCACGACGGGGTCGCAAGCGAGCACGCCAAGGATTTTCTATCAGATGCGGCGTTCGCCGCCGCGTATCCGATGGGAGAGCTTTGGTTTTCTGGAAGTCTTTCGTTTGAGTACGGGGAAGGCGACAAGGTGTGGGGATTTCAGCGTCGGATGTTGATCGGCCGAATCACGTGATTATTTTGTACGCATAGCAATTGGGACCAAATTCGCCAGCGCCTGGGTCATTCACGCCAATCCAATCACCCACTCTTTGAAATCCTAGATGTTCGTAGGCGGGCATCGAGCTCTGGCGGGGAAAAGTCCAAAGCCGTTCGCAGCGTTCTTGCTTGGCTTGTTCGACGGCGGCTTGCATCAGCATGCGGGCGATGCCTTGACTGCGAAAATCGCGGTCGACCCACAGGCCTCTGGTGCGATACGAGCGGACCGAATCGATGAGGCCGCCATAGTGGCCACTCAGAACTCCGACGATCGGGGCCGTCCCGCTAGCGCGCGCGGCCCAAAAGCTTGCGGGGGATTTCATCAGTTCCATGTCGATTCCACCAAGCCAGCGCATAGCGCTGTTGCTTTCGATGGGGGATTTTCGTCCAACCCATAGCTCGCTTTCCCAAACGCTTCGAACTTCCTCAAACGTCGTTTGTTTAACAAGCACGAAAGCTCCAACTAAGCTGAGTGGCGTATCAGACTTCGACGTCCGGAGGCGGGCGAAGACCTTTCTTTTTGATCTTTTCCACCAACGTTGTGCGATTGAGCTTCAAGAGTGCCGCCGCTTGGTTGCGGTTCCATCCTGTTCGCTCGAGCGCCTGCAAGATCAACGCATTTTCGTAGGCATCGACTGCCGAATTGAAATCCAATCCAGAGTCGGACGCAACGACAGAGTCCATCATCGAATCGCCGACACCGACAAGTCCCATCGAGCGCTCGTTACCAAGCGCTCCGACGTGCATCACGCTTGGCGCGGCTGCGCGGTAGTGTTCGGGGAGATCAGAGACTTCGATGACGCCGTCACCCTTCAAAACAGCAAGGCGCTCGACAAGATTCTCTAGCTCGCGGATGTTGCCGGGCCATGGGTGATGAATGAGCGCATTCATCGCGTCCGGCGAGAAGCCCGCCAGCTGGCGTGCCTGCCGATGTGGACCCGCACGTTCCAGGTTGCGATCGTTTGAAATTTGAACGAAGTGATGCAGCAACAGCGGAATATCGTCGCGGCGCTCTTTCAAAGAGGGCAGACGAACCGGAATGACATTCAGACGATAAAAGAGATCTTCACGGAACAGTCCTTTTTGCACAGCCTTCGCCAGATCGACATTGGTGGCTGCAACGATGCGCACGTCCGCCTCATGAGTTTTCATGCTGCCGACGGGCTCAAAGCGACGCTCTTGAAGCACACGCAAAAGTTTGACCTGCAAACTCAATGGAAGTTCGCCGATTTCATCAAGAAACAGAGTGCCGCCGCTGGCGAGATCAAAACGTCCCTGCCGATTTGCGATCGCACCTGTGAAAGCGCCTTTGACGTGGCCAAAGAGTTCGCTCTCAAGAAGTTCACCGGGAATCGCGCCGCAGTTGACTGGGACAAATGGCTTGGACGCGCGTGACGAGTTGTAGTGGATCGCTTTCGCGATCAGCTCTTTCCCGGTTCCGCTTTCTCCTGTCACGAGAACAGTCGAGTCCGAGTCGGAAACACGTTCGACCATGCTCAACACGTGACGAATTTGTTCGCTGTTCCCAACGATGTTTTCAAAGCGGTAGCGGCGAGAGAGGGCGCTACGCAGCTGTTGGTTTTCAACTTGCAAGGACTTATGAGAGATGGCCTTTTCGATGATCGAGACCAGCTCTTCCATATTAAAAGGTTTGGTGACGAAATGAAACGCACCCAGCTGCGTGGCTTTCACCGCGAGTTCAATTGTGCCGTGGCCCGTCAGAATAATAACTTGGCAGTTGGGGTGCATCGCTTTGAGCTTCGACATCAGGTCGAGGCCGTCTCCGTCTGGAAGACGCAGGTCGATCATCGCGAGATCAAACGCCGTTTCGGAAGACATCAAGGACTCGGCTTCGCGCTTCGAATTGGCGGTAACGGCTTGAAAGCCTTGGCGATCGAGAATTCGGAAGAGGGCCGTTCGAAGAGAAGACTCGTCGTCCACAATCAAGGCACGAACGGGTTTTCCGCCGGCTTGGGCCAGTCGAGGTGAACCTCCGACAATTCCACTTGGTGAGCTGAGTGATGGGTCGAAAGACGAGTGCGGTCCAAAACCTTGGTACGACATTCTGACGTAGTCCTTTCGTCGGAATCTTTTGAGGGGCCCGCGTGAGGTAACCGGAAATCCGCTCCAGTCAAGCATCAGCCGCTTTCTCGCGTCCCTTCCTTGATGCTAAGGAATCGACGAAAGAGGTGTCAAATTTTCGCCGTCAAAGATTTGGATGAAGAGAGAAAACTGGTCCTAGGCTGAGCCAGGAATCAAGAATCAGTCTAGAAGCGGCGCCCAAGACTTGATCGGTAGAGAAAGAATTGCCCGTTGTGTGGGAATTTTTGAATCGGCATTAACCGATTCTAAAGACGAGTTGCTGGCAGGACCTGTCAACGAGCCACCGTGCTCGGTCAAAATCTGCCGAGCGACGGTGAGATCTAACCCACCTGCCGATGTGTGATCGATGTCGGCACCAGGAACCGGGCCGATTTCGACCTCCACTTTTGGTGATTGAGCATCGTCCAAAACTTGAACCGTCACGGGAACGGTGAGGTCGCGTAGTCCTTTTGGCAGCAGAGTCAAAAGCACGGCGCGCACGGCCTGCGCCAAGAGGTTAAATCTTCCCGAGATCATCACTTCGCTGACACGTTGGCCGTTTGCATTTGTGGTCATCTTAAATCGGATGCCTCGGGACCGAGTTTGCAGCTCGGTGATTTTCACGGCTTGCGTGACGATTTCAAGCAAGTCGTGATCGTGCGCCTCGTCCTCATCGGCTCGTCGTGAGAACCCCAAGAGGTCGCGCACGATTTCAGCACAGCGGCGAGTCCCGTTTTCCATCTCTCGGAGTTCCTGAACGAGTTCGTCACGACCTTCGAAGTTCACGGACTTGAGATCCATCAACAGAAGCTGAATATGGCTCAGCATACCGCCAATGGGGTTATTCAACTGATGCGCGATGCTTGAGCCGATTGTGCCAAGCTCCGCCATCTTCGAGGATTCGACGATGCGTTTTTCAAACTGCACACTGGCGGTGGCGTCGCGATAGAGATGCACAAGCATCGCCTCGTCAGGATGATGAAGCGGACGAGAGCTGACTTCCGCGTGGCCCGAAGGTGCGGCAATGCGGAAGAGATTGGTGCGGTTCAGGCCAACCGTTGTGCCTCGCGCGCGATGTCGGAAACGGCCCGCAAGAAAGTCCGCCATCACGGGGCAACCGGGGCAGGCTTGGTTTCTGCCGAAGACGGCTTCGTAGCAAGGGCGTCCCACCACTTGCTCGGGCGCACGCCCTTTAAACAGCGCACGATTGCCGCGCACAAGTCGCAAGTTCTCGTCCAAAACGGCAATCGGGTGAGTGATCGCATTGAAGGTTTCTTCCCACTCGTGTTTGATACGCTCCATTCGTTCAAGTGAACGAAGGCGTGTGACGGCCAGTGCGACGGCCTCGGCGATCGACGTCAAAAAACTGCGGTCGTCCGAACGAAATGGACGCTCCGAAGAGCGACCGAAGTGAATGTGCGCGTCTGAACCAATGGCGGCCGAGAAGATGCTTCCCGCACGAGCATCAACCGGAGCCGCTTCAAGGCGGCTCTGAGCCGCAAACGTGATTCGAATCCAATCGACGGTCGGTGCATCTTGCGGAGAATGAGAAGGTGCCCCGGCAATCGACCCACCGAGGACCTGAACAAGCTGCCGTTCGATCTCTGGAATGCTTTGGCTGACGTGAACGGCATTCAGTGTTCGATGCATGATCTCGCTGCGGCGTTGGCTTTGTTGCAGGCGCCACGTGCTGTCGTTCAATTCGGAACGGCGCAATTCGATTCGCTGTTCAAGTTCCTCAGAAAGTTTTTGTAGGGTTTGGTTGTGCTCGAAGTACATGGCGAGGCTTTCCGTCGCCTGACGGTTTTCTCGCGCCTGATCCAACGCCTGCATAACGGAACTCGTGAAGTCCTCTGTCGTGTAGGACGAGATCCACGCAAAAATCGGCGTTTCATGCAGTAAATCAAAGACCAGCTCTGCGCCGTCATCGTCTTGCTTGCCCACGACAATGAGGCGGCGATTGGCGTTTTCAAAAAGTTGCGCGGCTCGACCTTTTAGTCTCGGCAGATTCTGAATAGGCACGATGACAAGGTCACAGCGGCTGCCGGAGAGTGTGTCTGGTGACGCGACGAAACTGGCACCGACAGACTCGGCCGCCGCGCGGGCTTCCGCCGTGGGCTCGTCGAAAATCAATATCGAAGAGATTTCGCGCGTCGCTTCTGTCATCGTGTCGAGGTGGGTCCTGATTGAGAGACCTGCACGTCTCCAGGAAACTGGTCGCGCCAGATCGTGAGTAGGTCTTGAGGTGTGGAAACTTCGAAGTCTGGAATTTCAGAAGGTTTCTTTGGCGAAAGCGCCGCGTGCTCACCGAAGCGAATCCAGACCGTGCGCCAATCCAAAAGTTTTGCCTCGCCAAGATCGGTGTCGACACGATTTCCAATCGAAAGAAAGCGCGAAGCGGCTAGCTCTGGAAACCTTGCGCGAATTTTTGCGAAGGCATGATACTTCGGGCCCTTGCCATCCGCAGGAGAAGGTAGCGCTTCCACCACCTGCACCGTCTTAAAGTACTTACGTACGCCCAACGCATCGATCTTGCCATTTTGCACGGTCGGGTCTCCCGACGTGACAAGATGAACCTGCGCTCGTGAGGCCGCCCACGCAAGCAGTTCGAGGGCGCCTGGTGTGGGGCGAAGCGCTTCGGGGGGCAGTTCGGCAAGGGGCGGCCGCAAAAAGATCTGACGAGACGCCTCGGCGAGTTCGGTGTTTCCGCTAGCAAGAGTCAGCCAGGGGTTAGCGCGAGGCTCGTTACGAAGAATATCGTTTCGTTTTCGTAAGAGAGTTTCAATCAGAGCTTCGCGCTCGATCGACGAGGCGTCGGGATTCAGGCGGCGCACGAGATGATCCAGCGCACGTCTTGCGGCCGTTGGAATCAGGCCGCCCGACGTGTCCAGCAGTGTGTCGTCGAGATCGAAAGTGACGTGTTCAAAGAAAGTCATTCGACTCTCCGGTTGGATTGGAGCCTTGCCTCGAGCTGCGAAGGCGGTAGCCGGTGACTGTGGTCGGTGAAGATCGCGCGCATGGCTCGCTCAAAGCGTGGCCAGATCGTCGAAAGATCCGCCAGCTTTTCTTGCTCTTCAATGCAGATGACAGGGATTTCTTTGTCGTACCAGCCGTACCGACTTAACGAGCCTGGTGTTGGGTAGCCGATTTCTCCGACCAGCTTGTAGCCGCTCGAAGACTGTAGTCTTCCGCCGTCGGCCTGCGCACGTGTCCCAGTTGCAACGATGCATGGCTCCCACGAGTGGCAATGAATCAAGAGCCGTGGATCAAGCGATTCGATAAGTTCGACGATGCCCGCGACTTCCGGTTCGCTCATCGCGGACGGTCCCGGAAAATATCTGGGTTGATCGGCCGTTGGCGACCAGTCGTGCGAGGGGTAATTGCGATTGAGGTCGACTCCGCGTCCGTTGACTCGCGTGCCCGCTTTGTAACCGTCGACATTCAAGCAGGGAATGATGATCCACGGTGTAAGTGCCGTGGTTTGGGACCAGGCGAGCAGCGCACGCAGCGTGTCCTCGGCCAGTCGAACACCTTCTGGCTCGTCGCCGTGGATGCCGCCAAACAGCAGGATCGGACGTTTGCCTGCAAGTTCTGTCAGCGGTTCCGAAGAGTAGAGAGCGATCGGAGTGCCAAGCGCTGTTTTTTTCCAACACTCGAGGTGATTTCCTGTGGTCAAAAAGTCCTCCGATGCCTGTCTCGATTGTGCTGGGAGTTTTTGCCAAAGTCGAGCCTTCCAAGACCAATCAGCCCCTCTACAGAAAACCGTGACTGGCTCAGGTTTTGGGCCTACCTTCAGTCCCCATGAACACTGTGAACACGACTCCGTCGCTCTCTGTCATTGTCTTGGCTGCCGGCAAAGGCACGCGCATGAAATCTCCGCTCCCAAAAGTTCTGCACCCCGTCGTGGGGCTGCCGATGGTCATGCGAGTTTTAAGTGTCGCCAAGTCAGTCGGCGCAAAAGAACTTCGTGTTGTGGTGGGCTATGGCGAGTCGCTGGTGCGTCGGGTGATCGAACCGTTTGGCGCGACCGCGTATCCGCAGAAAGAACAAAAGGGCACAGCCGATGCCGTGCTCTCGGCCGATCCGGCAAGTCTCAATGGGCTTGTGATTATCATGAACGGCGACAATCCTTTGGTTGAGGCCAAGGACTTGAAGTCGGTCATCGAAAACTTCAACGAATTGAAGGCGGACCTCGCGGTTGTGACGTCCGTGATGAAAAATCCAGGAAGCCTTGGTCGCATCGTTCGGCAGAAGGGCGAGCTGAAGGCGATCGTGGAAGCCGGCGACGCCGGTGCGGAGACGCTCAAAATTCGTGAAGTGAACAGCGGTATGTATGTGGCGAAGGCCGACGTGTTGGCGCGCCTACTTCCGCAAGTGAAGCCCAATAACTCGAAGGGTGAATATTATCTCACCGACATCATCTCTTTAGGACTTGAAGAAGGCTTAAAGGTGGTCGCAATTCAGGCCCGACCACAGGTCGCATTTGGTGTGAACACACAGGCCGAACTCGCGAAGGCGTCGAAAGTCGTCTTTAATCGCAATCGCCGTCGACTCTTGGAAAACGGCGTCGTCATGGTGGACCCGAGCACGGTCTATGCGGAAGACGATGTCGAAATTGGAAGCGGTTCGGTGGTGTATCCAAATGTTTACTTGCGCGGAAGCACCAAGATCGGAAGCTACTGTGTACTTGAACCTGGCGTGCATATCATTTCGTCGACGGTGCAGGATAGCTCGCATATCAAAGCTGGTTGTTACTTTGAAAACGCGGTTGTCGGCGAAAAAGTTCAGATTGGGCCTTACGCACGACTTCGTCCGGAATCCCATGTCGGCCGTGAAGCGCAAATCGGGAACTTCGTCGAACTCAAGAAGACAACATTTGGCGCAAGATCCAAAGCGGCGCACTTGACGTACTTGGGCGATGCCGTCATCGGGGAAGATGTGAACATCGGCTGCGGCACGATCACGTGCAACTACGCCGCCGACAGGAAAAAGTATCAAACGACTATCGGAAACGGCGTGTTTGTCGGAAGCGACGTGCAATTTGTCGCGCCTGTGAAAATCGGAGACGGCGCAACCATCGCGTCAGGGTCGACGATCACGGAAGACGTTCCGGCCAAATCGTTGGCGATCGCACGCGGTCGTCAAGTGAACAAGGCCGACTGGACACCCAAGGGCTGAATCGGAGAGTGAAGTATGTGTGGAATCGTAGGTTACCTAGGTGAAAAAGACCCCAAGGAAGTGATCGTCGGCGGACTGAAACGACTGGAATACCGCGGCTACGATAGCGCCGGCGTGGCGATTCTCGACGGTCCGAAGTCGGATTTAAAAATTAAGGTCGTGCGCGCTTCTGGAAAACTTTCCGAACTTTCTAAGAAGCTCGAGACCGAAAAATTCTCGGGTCATTTGGGAATCGGTCACACACGCTGGGCGACTCACGGTGTTCCAAGCGAACGCAACGCTCACCCGCATACTGTCGACGGGGTTTCGCTGGTCCACAACGGCATCATCGAAAACTACCAAGAGATCAAAGCCGAGCTCGTGCGCGCAGGTGCTGTGCTGAAAAGCGACACCGACTCGGAACTTGTCGCACACTTGCTTGCGGCGAAAGTGAAAGAGACGGGTGATCTCTTTAAAGCGGTCGAACTGATTCTTCCTCGGCTGACCGGTGCTTATGCGATTCTCGCGATGTGGGAAAAACAACCGGACGTCCTGGTGGCCTTCAAAAACGGTCCGCCACTGGTGGTGGGTGTCGGCGAAAAAGAAATGATCGTCGCTAGCGACGTGCAGGCGATCATCAGTCACACCAACAAAGTCGTTTACCTGGACGATCATGAAATTGCGCTGGTCAAAGGCTCGGAACTTCAGATGTTCTCGGCGTCTGGCCATCCGATCAAAAAAGAAGTGACGACGATCAACTGGTCGGCAGATCAGGTTGAAAAATCCGGCTTTAAGCACTTCATGTTAAAAGAGATTTTCGAACAACCACGTGCGGTGGCAAACGCCATCGCTCCCCACGTGGATCTCGAAAGAAAGACGGTGGAATTCAAAGACCTTGGTCTCACCACCGAGCAACTGAAGTCGATCGAACGGGTGTTCATCGTCGCTTGCGGAACAAGTTTTTATGCCGGCATGGCTGGGCGCTACATGATCGAAGAGCTTTCGCGTGTGCCCGTCGAGTGCGACATCGCCAGCGAGTTTCGCTATCGCAATCCGGTGGTTCCGAAAAACTCGCTGGTGATTACCGTTTCGCAATCGGGTGAGACGGCCGACACGTTGGCGGCGATTCGCCTAGCGAAAAAGTCGGGCGCGTTGACGCTGTCGATTTGCAACGTGCGCGCGTCTTCCATCGACCGAGAGGCACATGGACGCCTTTACATGAACTCCGGGCCCGAGATTGGCGTCGCTTCGACGAAGGCATTTGTGTCGACTCTTGCCCTGTTTAATCTCTTGGCGATCAAGCTTGGGCAAATTCACGGCTACGTTGACTCGACTGCTCAGGCGGCAGCGGTGGATGCCCTTTTGGGTCTTCCGGCACAAATGGAGACGGTGCGTTCGTACGACAAATTCTTTGCCGAATCGGCAATGAAACTGAAAGCCTATCGCGGGAGCTTGTTCATGGGTCGCGGGATCAATTACCCAATCGCCCTTGAAGGCGCGCTGAAGTTGAAAGAGCTGGCGTACATGCATGCCGAAGGCTACGCCGCTGGCGAGATGAAACATGGTCCGCTGGCTCTGATCGACGAACGAATGCTGATTCTCATGGTGTGCCCAAGCGATCAAAACTACGAGAAGACACTCTCGAATCTCGAAGAGGCTCGTGCCCGCGGTGGGAAAATCGTGTCGATCGGAACGGGCGACAACCACGAACTCAAAACCGTGAGTGATGACTATCTGGCGCTGCCAAAGGCCGGCTGGATGTTGAACCCGATTTTGGCGGCGATTCCGGTTCAGCTGCTCGCCTACCACGTTGCCGATGCAATGGGGCACGACGTCGACCAACCCCGTAACCTCGCCAAGTCGGTCACGGTCGAATAGTCAGCTTCAGCAGCCGTGGTTGGATCGCCGCAAGCGCGTTGTCGGCGATCAGTTCGTGGCCACGCGCTGTGGTGTGGCCAAATTCCATTTTCTGGCGCCTCGCGAAGAGATCCGAAAAGTAGAGTTTTTGGTTTTCTCCTGCGGCCAGAAGTCGAAAGTTTTCGTTGCTGATATAGCTACGGTACGAGGGCTGGGCGACGTCGGCTTGTGGGTGAAAGAAGACGGCGGCGAAGCTTCGATATTTCGATAAAAATTCGGCATCTGGTGCGGGATCAAACATTGTCTGAAGGCCACCGACCGAGCCGGTCGGATACTGCATGGCAAACCAGTGAAATCCGCTTTCCTTTGCCAGCTGATTCAAGCGGCGATACGCACTGCGAGTGCCCAAAAGCGATTCGTTCTCGGGGACGGCCTTGTAGCCAGTGGCCGCTAGCAGACGAGTCACGCGGGGGTCGTCACCGCGGCTTGCGATCAGTGCGATGGTCAAGAGATCGGGGGTCAGAGGTGTGCCACGCTTTAGCCCCTCAAAAATCAGATCGACACATTCCGTGTCCTCTTTAAGGCGCATCAGCAACATACAAGCGACACGCATGCTTCCAGGGCGTGTGAGGACTTCGTCTCGTGCGTTTGAGAAGTTTGCACGCGCCAACAAAAATGCACGTTCGCGAGCCGCCGCCACGGGTTGGACTTCACTGGAAATCACATCTGGTCGAAGCGAAAACTCCAAGAGCCAGATCGCCCAGACGAGGTGCAAGCTCGTTCGTTGTTCGGGATTGGCTTGCACGAGAGCGAGAAAGTTTTGGTCGAGGCGATTGATCGCGTCGACCGTGGCGAAGGCCGATTCCAGCTGGAACTTTTGTATGTCCCCTTGTGCGGGGGTCCAGCGTCCAAGCGCTTTTTCGGCATTGGCATCTTGATCGAGGCGGTAACAATCGTCGCAGGTGAAGTCCACCCACGCCCAGTGAAGAAAACGAACGAGATAGCTTTTGTTGTACAGCCAAGACCGATTTGGAAGCAGGGTCAGGCGGTCGTTGATTCCCATCATCGAGATGACGAAATCTGGTCGAAGTCGATCGAGGGCACCTTCGAATTTCTCGACCAGCAAAGTCGACGAAGTGCCGGCTTGGGCAAGATTGATGACACGCACTTCGCGCCCGCTGGATTTGACCTCGGGAAGTGCATTCAGTTTTCGTTCTAAAACGGCCGGCCAGGAAACATCGCGGTCGTTTTCCGACATTTTTATGCTGGTGGATTCACCTAAAACGACGATGCGAATGGCGTTCGAAGGCAGTTCACCGATTTCGGATTTCACATCACCAGACGACGATGCGGCTCGCATCCCGAGCTCCAGAATTCCTAGCGTGAAGCCCAGCCCCAGCGTAAATGCGATGAATCGACGAAGTCTGATCGAGGTCATGGCTGAAAGCGTACTTGGTTCGCTGGCGGAAGTCTTTAGTCGAAGTCCGGGTGCGTGCTGGGCACCTACTTATGGCCAGTAAAAAATCTGGTAAGCAGTCGACAAGCAAAGTATGTGACCGCTGCCAACCGGATGTTTAGAATCTTTCTTATGACATGGAAATCGACGCTCTCCCTTATTTGTGTTTCGGTATTCTCGATGGCTGCAGAGGCAGCCGACTTACCAAAAGCGACCGAAGATCTCATAGGTAGCTATCGCTATCTCGAAGCACGCTCGCAAGACTTTCTCGAAAAGTTCGACAAGGCCGACGACCCTATGTCGGAAAAAAATTATGCCGAACTGATTGCGACTCGTATCTTGCGCGAACAGGCTGCGCACATGTTGGCGGAAAGACTCTTGAGGGACGACGCTTCGGACGACGAAATCGTGCTGATGCGCGAACTCAAAGCGCCCGAAAAGCCAGGAAGCTATATTTCCAGTTTGCCATTGCTGGATGATGTGGTGGAAGCCCTTGGCCACCTGGACGATGTTTCCGAGGCGAAACGCGAGGTTCGTCGCGATCTGCTTGGTCGACTCGAACGAGTGTACGCGGCAGAAGAGCGCCTCGAGCTTGAAAAGGCGTGGGGAACGGGCGAGACCGTGCGCGAGGCCCGTGCGCAGGCCCGCAAATTTATGGCCGAAAAAACTCTGGAGACAGAAATTCAAAACTATGCCCGACGTTTGGTAAAAGACGTGGTGCTGCCGCCTTCGCGAAATCCAGCGGCTTCGGTTTCCTATCGGCCAAGCACCGGGCCTGAGGGAAATCTGACAGGGCGCGAGTTTCCGTCGAAGATGTGGGCGATTACCTATGATGACGGACCAGCTCGGCAGACGGCGCAGATTTTGGACGAGCTTCTTAGCCGAAATATGAAAGCCACGTTCTTCTGGCTTTCCAAAAATGCTCCCAACTATGAAAAGACAGCAGTCGCGCGCGCCAAAAAAGAAGGTCACGGACTTGCGAACCATTCGGCCACACATCAGCAGCTCACAAAATTAGGGCCGGCCGGGCTTGATAAAGAAATCGCGGAGTCCACAAAAACCTTGGCTCGCATCTATGGTCAGTCGCTTGGGTTTTTCCGGCTTCCCTATGGGTCAGGCGTCAATAACTCGGCAATTCGCGACCGTATTGCGAAGGCCGGTATGATTCACGTGTATTGGAATGTCGATACGCTTGACTGGCAGGATCGCAACCCCGACACGCTTTACAGCCGCACGATGAAGCAAATCGCCCGCCAAGGACGCGGAGTGATTTTGTTCCACGACATCCATAGCCAGACGGTGATTGCGAGTCGGCGCATGATGGATGATCTGCGCAAGCAGGGCGCAAAGGTGGTGACGATGGCCGAAGCCGTGTCGGCGATCAACGGAGTCACGCCATGATGCGCGAGACGAGATGGCTACTGGCGCTTATGCTTCTCGTCACGGGCTGCCAGTCGGCCAGTCGTGGCGATCGCGACCCGCGCCCGGCAGAGGATGCGCTGGAGGTTGTGTTGTCGCGACTTTCGTTAAAAGAGCTCGACCAGGCGGCGTTGGTGTTTCGTGTGGCCTTCGATAAATCTTTGGAAAGCTGGCAAGGACCCGACGATCTCGTTGTGGCGGGGTGTGCGATCTCCGGTGCACTTGCAGAAAATGGTTTGGCCGAGGTGAGGCCGTGGCTAGAACGGCGCACGGAGGAAGAAGCCAAGCGTGTTGCGGAGGCTCCTAAAACCTACAAACTTCCAATCGATGAAGAGAACTGCACCAAGGATTGTTCGTGCGGACTTGGGCTTCGTATTTTGGAAGCCGCTGATCTCGACAAACAGTCGCATTCTCGTGTCAAAGACCTCAAGCGGCTGAGGGCGACGCTAGAGTCTCGGGCCGAACTGATTTCCGCTGAACGCGCCGAATTTTGTACAGAATCTCTGACTTGGGTCTGCTCGTCCGAACTTCTTAAACAGCTGCGTTTAAAAAGATAAATATACCCGAAGAGGTATATTTATCTAATCTCGTACCAAATAGTACCCTTTCGGGTATACTTTTATAAAAACATTGCCTAGATATACCTTAACGGGTATAAAAAATTATGGATTTGAGAAGATCTAAGTTAGAGAGCACGGTATCCGGGTTTGTGAAGCTCAAGAGAAAGCAGCTTGGAATCACTCAGGTGGAACTGGCGGAGCGAGCTGGCGTCGGGCTTCGATTTGTTCGCGAGCTTGAGCAGGGCAAGGCCACCTTGCGATGCGATCGAGTCAATGTCGTCCTGGCTCTCTTCGGCGCACGGTTGGGACCAGTGCCGCTATGACCAAAAGAGGTAAGGTTTTTTTTCGAGATGCTCTCGCTGGCCACATTGAACTGCGAGATGGTGAATACATATTCTCCTACGACAGGAGTTATCTGAATTCGCCTGAGGCCGTTGCCGTCAGTGTGACACTTCCTTTGCGGGAAGAGGAATTTCGTCAGACCACGCTTTTCTCGTTTTTCGATGGCCTAATTCCTGAGGGATGGCTTCTGGAT
>CAKQVW010000022.1 GCA_934277865.1 uncultured Pseudobdellovibrionaceae bacterium
GTATTGGAAACCTCAAGCACACTTGCCACTTCGCGCCCGAAATCCGAGGCCACAACCTCCTCCCGCAAGTTTTTTTCTGCCGTGCCTTCAAGCTGGTGCCGCAACGCCAGAGATTCCATCTGCGTGCTATAGTAGACGATCAAAAGGCCTTCGCCATCTGCCTGGCGCACGAAGCTCTCGCGAAACGCTTGCAGATCCTGACGAGGCACAAAGAGACCATTTAGCAGCACCAAGGTAGGCTTCCCGCTCTTGGCCTCCAGCTTTTCAAAAAACACCACGCGGTGAGTTGCATCTGGGTTTTCCACTTCCACGTAGAAATTTTCAAAGCGCGACGCGTGCGAAGTCTTGGTTGTCGAAACAAATTGCGACTCGCAATTTGGGCGCGCCGCCAGGGCGACCGAACTCAAAAAAAGAACACCAGAAGCAAGAATGATAGAGAATCTCATGTCGCCGCGGACTGTATCGCCAAAGCATGCGCTTGACTTCAAAATCCTCGCCGACGAAGTAGAACTTTCAAGGTCTCGCGTTAAAGATAAAATCGGAAAGTGAGATTCACGTAAGCACCGCCGAAATCAAACGCTCGTGCCGAGCCATCACCATTGAGGAGCGTGCCGCCAGAATCCTGGTTACCCGTGATCGCTGTCGTCGCCTTCTGACTCGTCAGTGACCCAACCTTTAACGACCGGTATCCCATCTCCAGAGCCACCGTGGTGGTGTCGACAAAGAGCATTTCTCCGATCAAGTAGGCATTCCACATCAGCACCGAGGCCGAGGCTTTCTCAATGTAGTCGCCGACTCCAAGTGCCGCAGACCCCGCCGGCGTCATCGCATAGCTTTGTTCAAGCGAGACCGATGCCATACCCGCTCCACCACCCAGGCTGATCCGAGATTCCAAACGCCGCCACACAGGAAGCTCGATCGATGCTTTGGGCACAAGCGCCGAAATTTTGGAACTCATAGTGAAGTAGGGGGTGGTGCCGGCTCGGCCCGTGACACCCTCCAGAGCTTTGGCCACGAGATATTCTCCACCGAGCCGCAACTGCGCACGAGGCGAGGTGAGCACGACCCCGATTTCGCCCGAGTAGTTGCTGCCGACAAGCTGGTCTGTCTGCACACCGGCACCGGACGACATGGAGAACGCATGATCCGAGACGTTTGAGACGCCGTAACCGCCGCCAAAGTAGGTCGCAAACCGTTCGTTTGGCATATCAAACTTGCGAGCCCACGCGGAGCTTGGCAGAGCCCCTATGAGTCCGAGAATTCCCAAGCAAACAGCCCGTGTGGCAGCGGATCGAGTGAACATGCTCTCATCTTAGAACGCTTTCACGGTGCCTCGCAATTTTGTTCAATCACAGTCGATTCAGTGAAACTTTGGCTCCACCCCACCTCCGTCGCGATCGCCAGCGGAGGTTTTCCCTCTAGCGACGTAAGCCCCCCGTCATTTCTCGCTCGCCAAAGTTCTTGCAAAAATTTATCGGAACTTTTCTCAAAATCAGGTGAGACCGATGCCTGGGCCGAGGGCTGGCCCGACACCCTTCTTGGCGCCGAAATTTGGCACGAAACGGGCACTCTCGGCGGACTGCTACTTTGACCATTGACCAAAACGGGGGCTCGACAAAATGAAACCAGCAAACGAACACAAACTCTCGTGGGTGTACCAAAAGACATTCACCGGCCTTCGCCTGACTTTGAGCTTTGCGATTCCACTTGCGCTTGCGTTCTTCACAACCGCTTGTGACAAAAATCAAAATGAATCTGGCGATGGCGACAAAGTCGTCGCGCTGACGCCGCTTTCGGCTCCGACACAAACCTGCGCACAAGGCCAGACCAGCTACCAACCTCGTCACCAGAACTGGCACCATGCCCCGCACGCACAATACAACGTCGTGCCCTACGGCTACGATTTTGCCGGGCAACCTATTCAGATGGGTCCGTATGCGCAAGGCCATCATCAGCATGGTTTCTGCGGATGCCCGACCGGCAGCCAGGCGATGTGTGATGCGCGATACGGTTTGGTTTGTGTTCCGACACAACACCTTCACGGGCACAACATCGCGTGGTGGCAGCTCGGACCATCGGGCTTTGCCTTCACCGGCTACGCGGGATACGCGGGTTACGGCCACGTTTTAAACAACCCGGTTGTCTATCGTCAGCCGATGCCAGTTCGCCGTCAGCGTCACTACGCGTACCCTCAGCATCAGGCCTCGATCCAACTTTCGTGCGCAACGCAAGTTGGACAAACTTGCCAAGTGGGCGTGAACTCCTGCGGTGACAATGCCTATTGCCGTCCAATCGCACCCAATGCCCCCATCGGAGTGTGTGCGCGATGACACTGCTGAAGCTCGTGCGAACGGCCGCCGAAGTGGCCCATGCCGCGATCTTGACGTGGCTGCTCTTTCTGGCGATCCAAGCTCTGACCCTGCACATGATCTCCGAAGGGTTTTAAATAATAGGCAGGGACCGCCCGAAGTCCTTGAAAAACGGCGGTCCGCAGCCCGGCCGCAATGCGGCAAGCGCGTGCAGGCAAAAGCATCTGTGGTAGACACCAAGCTATGACAGATACTTCCAATCCCCTACTTCAGCTTTCGAAAAACCCGTTTGGCGCGTTCGCATTTGATCGCGTCGAAAAATCACATTTTAAACCGGCTTTGCTGGAAGCGATCGCAATCGCTAAACGTGGCTTCGCCGAAGTGAGCGCCGACACCTCGCCCGCGACTTTTGAGAACACCATTCTCAAAATCGAAACGGCGCCTGAATACGTCAATCACGTGAGCACGATCTTCTACAACCTCGTCGGCACCAACTCCGATCCTGAGATGCAAGCGCTCAACAAAGAGCTCTCGCCGATCTTGGCCGACTTCTCTAGCGATCTACTTTTGGATGCCGGCATCTTCCAACGCGTGAAAGCCGTGTGGGATGCACGCGAAAAACTTGGCCTGAAGGGCGAAGAACTTCGACTCACGGAAAAGCTCTACAAGAGTTTCATCAGAAATGGCGCGCTCTTGAGCGAAGCCGACAAAGTGAAACTTCGCGAAATCGATCAAAAGCTCTCAACACTGGGCCCTGAGTTTGGCGACAATGTTTTGAAGGCGACAAACGAGTTTAAACTTGTCATCGAAGACGCAGCAGACCTCGAGGGCCTGCCCGCGCAAGCCGTCGAGAGCTACAAAGAGGCGGCAGAGGAAGCGGGCCTTAAAGGCAAATGGCTGGTCACGCTTCATGCGCCAAGCTTCATCCCGTTCATGACCTACTCGCCCAAACGTCGACTTCGCGAGCAGCTCTGGCGCGCCTACAACGGTCGTGCGGTGAAAGAGAACCAAGCTGTGCTGCTAGAGATTGCAAAGTGCCGGCACGCACGTGCCAATCTTCTCGGCTACAAAACACACGCGCACTTCGTTCTGGAAGAGCGTATGGCGGCAACACCGGACACCGTTCAGAAGTTTCTCGATCGTTTAATGGAGAAGGTGCAACCGGCGGCTCGTCGCGATCTGGCTGAGGTCCGCAATTTCAAAAAGGACACGACTGGCGACGAGAGCTTCGAACCATGGGACTACGCCTTCTGGTCAGAAAAGTTGAAATTGAAGCTTCATGACTTCGACGAAGAAGCGCTTCGCCCCTACTTCCAACTGGAAAAAGTCATCGACGGCGTTTTTGAACACGCTCGCAAACTGTTTGGTCTGGTGTTTAAACCGATCAGCGGCATCCCGACACATCACCCAGAAGTAAAAACCTACGAAGTCGTCGAAGAGGGAACCGGTCGTCACATCGGTTTGTTCTATGCGGACTTCTTCCCACGCGCTTCTAAACACAGCGGCGCTTGGATGACGTCGTTCCGCGACCAGGGTTTTTACAAATGGAACACAAAGCCCGAAGGGGCGGTCGAACGTCCTCACATCGCGATCGTTTGTAACTTCACAAAACCCACCGCCAATGCACCGTCGCTGCTGACGTTGGACGAAGTGAAGACACTATTCCACGAGTTTGGTCATGCACTGCATGGCCTGCTCTCGGACTGCAAGTACGTGTCGCTGGGTGGAACGAATGTCTACTGGGACTTTGTCGAACTTCCTTCGCAGATCATGGAAAACTGGGTGAACGAACAAGAGGCGCTGGGCCTTTTTGCCAAACACTATCAGACCGGCGAAGTGATCCCTCAGGATCTCATCACCAAGATTCGCAAGAGTTCGCAGTTCCAGGCCGGATACTTCTCGATGCGCCAACTTGGCTTTGGAACCATCGATCTGGCATGGCACGGTGCCGACCCATCCAGCGTGCAAGACGTGATCTCCTTCGAGCGTCAGGCGATGAGCAAAACAGCGCTCTTCCCGCCTGTTGACGGAACGTCGGTTTCCACGGGTTTCACGCATATCTTTGAAGGTGGCTACTCGGCTGGCTACTACAGCTACAAATGGGCCGAGGTGTTAGACGCCGACGCGTTTGAGTTCTTCAAAGAAAAAGGCATCTTCAATTCGGAAGTCGCCAAGAGCTTCCGCGACAACATTCTCTCGCGTGGCGGTTCGGAAGACCCAATGGTGCTCTACAAACGCTTCCGCGGGCGCGAGCCCGATCCGGACGCGCTGTTACGTCGCGAGGGGCTGATCTAAATGGCGAAGACGACAAAAAAAAAGCCAGCCACGCCTCGCACCAGCAAGAAGATGCGTTCGACCCTCGACAACCGCGTGATCGCGATTCTCTACCGGCCATCGACAGACCTTGCGATTCAAAAGAGCGAGGAACTTGCTGAGTGGCTGATTGGGCAAGGCTCGGAAGTGCTGGCGGCCCCGGGGCAAAAGCTGGGGCGCGGTATTCGTCAGGTGACCAACAAAGACCTCGAACGGCTGGATCTTGTGGTGGTCCTCGGTGGCGACGGCACGTATCTGGGTGCCGTTCGCATGTTGGAGCGTCACGCGGTTCCAGTTCTTGGCGTCAACATGGGCTCGCTTGGTTTCTTGACTGAGACACGCGTGGAAGATCTCTTCAACACGGTCATCGCCACCTTGGCCGGAAAAATGGATTTCCGACCACGCTCGATGCTCTCTATTGAAGTCCGCCGTGGCGGCAAGCGCATTGCCGAGTATCTGGCTTTGAACGACGCGGTTTTGGAGCGCGGTTCCGTCACGCACCTGATCAACATCGAGATCCACAGTGAAAAACACTTGGTGAGCCAGCTGAAGGCCGATGCCTTGATCATCGCCACACCCACCGGCTCCACGGCCTACAATCTCGCAGCTGGCGGGCCGATTCTTCACCCTGACACTCGGTCGATCGTGATCACGCCCGTTTGTCCGCACGCCCTCACCAGCCGTCCGCTGATCTTCCCGGACGACCAGAGCTTGAAGTTTCAACTCAAGCAAACACAGGAAGAACGAGTGGCCGGCAAGAATGCCATCCTCACGGTCGATGGCGCGCACTGCGGCTCGATCACACATGCCGACGAAATTCTGGTCACCCGCAGCCCGATCGACCACATCACAGTTCGCAAGCCTTCACACAACTTCTTCCACCTCCTGCGTGAGAAACTGAAATTTGGGGAGCGCAACTAATGTTACAAGAGCTTCGAGTTTCCAACTTCGCAATCATCGAGAACGTCCAACTGGTTTTCCGACCTGGCTTGAATATTCTGAGCGGCGAAACCGGAGCGGGAAAGTCGATCCTCTTAAAAAGCCTTGGCCTCTTGATGGGCGACAAGGCCGAACCGACAGCGGTTCGAAACGGCAGCGAATTTGCCGTCATTGAAGGCTCGTTTGATCTCGATTCACGAGCTGACATTCGTGTGAAACTCGAAGCGATGGGCATCGAATGCCCGGAGTCGACCATGGTCGTTCGGCGCATCGTGGGTGGCGGACAGAAGGCGCGCGTGTATATCAACGGCGCGCTCTCCACACTCTCGGCGCTTCGCGACCTTGTCAGCCCCTTGGTGGAAGTCACCGGCCAAACGGTGCCGTTGATTGAGCTCACCGGGCAGCACGACAATCGCCATTTGCTCTCCAAGGCATTTCATCTTGAACTTTTGGACCAATACGCAGGCACAACAACGCTTCGCCTCGAGCACCAGCGTCTCTTCCATCGTCTGCGCGAGATCCAAGACGAGATCCACGTGATTAAGACCGAAGAACGCAACCGCGCACTTCGCTTGGACTTCCTCATCTACTCTCGCGACGAAATTCGTGCCTTGGATCTCAACCCTGGCGACGAGGTCAGCATCGAGCAAGAGGCCAAACGAATGAAGCACGCCAAGCGTCTCCTCGAGTTCTCTGCCGGCGCGCAGGAACTGCTCGACGGCGATGACGACTCGATCTCGTCTCGTCTACAGACCTTGCT
Organism: uncultured Pseudobdellovibrionaceae bacterium; assembly: GCA_934277865.1. Lineage (GTDB taxonomy): Bacteria > Bdellovibrionota > Bdellovibrionia > Bdellovibrionales > JAMPXM01. The sequence continues at coordinate 6,322 of CAKQVW010000022.1, forward strand.
TTCTCGCGCAAGTGACTTGCGCCAACACGACGAGGCCTTGGCCACAAAGCTTGCCCCGCTGGAACAGGCACGTGCCACGATCGTCGATGTGGCCTATGAGATGCGAGACTACGCGCAAGGACTGGATGCCGACCCCGAACGCCTAGAAGAGGTCGAGAGCCGACTCAGTCGCCTGCGACAGCTTCAGAAAAAATATGGAACGACGGCAGTGGAGATTTTGGACGCCCTGAAAGCAACTGAAGACGAACTTCGCGATCTCGAAGCCAGCGACGAACGTTTGGCAAATTTAGAGGCCGAGGCACGCGCTTTTCGTGAAAAACTGCAAAGCCTGGCCAGCGAACTCCACAACAAACGTGATTCCGCAGCTAAGCTCTTTGCCGAAGAGGTGAATGCCGAGCTGCTTGATCTCAACATGAAAGGCGTGACGTTCTTGATCTCGGTTCAAGCAATGGCCGAAGCCGGTGCGAGCGGCATCAGCGACGTCGAGTTTCAAACGCGCACATCGAAGGCCGATCTGCCACGGGCCCTGGCCAAAGCGGCCAGCGGCGGTGAGCTGTCGCGCATCTTGCTTTCTATCAAACAAGTCGTTGGTGGTGGTGACTCGCTACTTCCTCGCACCTACCTCTTCGACGAAGTTGATACCGGCGTCAGCGGCGAGACCGCGGACAAAGTCGGCCGCAAGCTGCGCGCGATCGCACGTGGCCAGCAAGTCATCTGCGTCACGCACCTTCCACAGGTTGCGGCGCATGGCGATGCTCACTATTTTATCCAGAAGCAGGTTCAGAAAACTGGCACAAAAGAAGACGTCGGCAACGTGGCGATGGGTGTTGAACAGCTGACGGCCGAGAAACGAGTGCGTGAAATTGCACGCCTGATTTCAGGTGAAAAATTAAGCGCAACGTCGCTTGCTCATGCTCAACAATTGCTTGATGAATCCGCCAAAGCCGCAAAGCGACTGGCTTTGGAAGCTAGCGTCGCAGAGCGAACATCAGAAAAACGCAGTGAGAAATCCGGCGGGCGACGAAGCTCACCAGGAAAAGTACGCCGCGAGTCAGGGCTTGTTAAGTAGGTCAGACTTTGTCAGTTTCTTCTTCCTCAAGACAGAAACTGACACAAGACAGGACTGGCCGCTCGCATGGCTGCGAATACCACAACTGATTCTCAAAAGTCCGGCTCGAAAGCGTCTGCTCACACGACGCCTCGAACCGCACGCACTGGGGCCTCCTCGGCGCTTGGCGGTGGGCTACTCTCGGGGATCGAGTGGGGCACCGGCCCAACAGCCGCACGCTTTCAGTCGGCTTTGTTTTCCTATCACCGTGGCGACTACCTGCGTGCCCTCACGGAGTTCGAAAAGCTTGGTGAGCGCCTCTATCGCTCGGGCGACTGGACTCGCTATGTGGAATGTTCGATCTTCGTGTTGCGTCTGCTGGCAGAGCAAGAGGACTTCAAAAAAGTCGACAAGATCGAAGCACGCCTGCAGGAGATTGAAAGTCTTCGCAAATCGAACACGCTCGACGTTTCTGCCAAGCTGTGGTCCCGCCTGCATTATGTTCTCGGCATCTGCCACGTTTATCGTGGCGACCAGCACGAGGCGGCCATGGATCGCTTTCGCCACTCCATTCAATCGGCGATGACCTGCAACGACCGCTCGGCGTTGGCTTGGCCGCTATATGGTGCCGCCACCGTTCTCTACGCGCGCGAACGTTACGAAGACGCCCTTCGCGAACTCGACAAACTTAAGACGCTTTTGAGCTGCTGCCCCGTTTCGGAAATCGAATCGTCAGCCCACCTGCTGCATGCGCTGATACTTCGCAACCAGGGCCGTCTGGATGCGGCTCTGCAGTCGACCTGGCAAGCTTTCGAGACACTGAAAGATCAACCACACCTTGGACTCTATCTGCATACGCTTGCCACACTGGGCACAGTCTTCACGTTGAAGAATGAGCCACAGACGGCGCGCCTCTACTTGGATCTCGCGCGCCGAAGCTTGAAACGACAAGAGTTCCCTCGGATCGCGCGTATCATCGACGAAGCGATGGCCAAGACAGGTGGCGCGGCTCATGGTTATGATCTCGAATTGAATTTGAAGTCTGGAAATCTCCAAGAGATTCGCAAAGGCGAAATCCGTTTCGACGGACAGTTTATCTTGCGCGACTTGCTTCGCGTGTTCATGTCGAAGTCGTTGAAACAGCCAGGTGCGACCTTAACCAAAGAAGATCTCGTGCGTGAGGTCTGGGGCGAGTCCTATCGGCCGCAGAGTCACGACAACAAAATTTATGTAAACATCAAACGCCTAAGACGTCTGATCGAGCCTGAAGATGGATCAACGGAGTACATCCTGCGCGGCAAACAGGGGTACTACCTCAATCCAAATCTCAAAATCTCTGTCATTTCGTCCGAGGCGGATGATTGATTTCAAAACCTGAAAGTCAGGGAGTTCCCATGTTCCGTTCGTGCAAAAAGAATTTTGTTTTCCTACCACTCATCACGCTGACAATGGCTGTGGGGCTTTGGCTGGGCCAGGGCACTGTCGCGGCAGACAAGGCCGAAGCATGCCGCGATTGTCCATTTCCGATGCGCATCGCAGATGGCCACTGGCTGATGCCAAATGGCATGGCCGAAATTTTTGTCAATGAAGTCAACCTCGGCGGCGGCCGTGTGCAAACCGTTGTCCGCCTGGTCGACACAAAGTCGGGTGATCTGCTGGCAGTGGGTTCACTGGATCACAACAAAGGACGCAAGCGACTGAAAGTGGAACTCGTCGACTTTGCCGGCGGCAGTATCACGGTGAATCTGCAGTACACGAGCCTCGATCGCACGAAGATCAAGGTGAAAATGACGTGCCAGCCGTGCAACGTTCAATCGTCGTACTGGAACTAAGTAACTGCCACGACTGGCCGTGTGGCAGTTGCTAGTCTTCTCCGTCTTCAAAAGGGATCAGCTTCCCGTCACAGGTGACATAAACCCCGCGCCAGCACTGAGCAGCTGGTGCGCAGTAACCTTCCCAGAGGGTCGCGACCCACTGGGCGGTTTGTGAATTGAACCATGTTCTTGCAACTCGGTTCTTGGCCTCTTCACAAATTGTGCGATCGTCTTCCGTTTCAAACGGCACTCCGCAGAACTCTGCTTCAGCATGAGCCATCGCCAAACGTTTGGCTTCGGCCTCCGAAACACAAGCCCCCGCCGCACCTTGCGCCTGACTTTGGTTGGATTCAAAAACAGCGAGCCCAATAATCAACGTAAGGCCCATTGCCATTGCTACGACCTTAAGGCGATTTTCAATCATGAGTTTCTCCCCTGCTTCAGACATCGAAACGTTGTCTTGATAGGACCTAGCGAGGTCTTGAGAGGTCGAAAAGCGAAGCCGACTACGTCGTAGAATCTACAAGCGATTTCCAGTGGACACCGGAGGAATCGAGCAAAAGTGTCATAGGAGCAAGCGGCCCTTCCTGTGGCCCTAGCCAAGATCCAAGATTTAGGCTTCTCGCCTCTTCGGACTCTCTGGGATTCCAGGTGAAATCGTCACGAACATGAACGTGCCCAGAGATCAGAAAATCAAACGGCTCTTCGTCGTAGGCATGAGCGGCATGCGCACGAATCATTCTCTGGATGGCGCCCTCGTCTCGCGCTTTCACCCGCGACGACGTCCACCTTCTGCTGGAGCGGCTCATGCGATCGCCGATCTGCTGAATGGACTCGCCTGGGAGGTTTTTGGAGAGCCACTTGAATGTTCCTGACCTTAAAACTTCGCGCAAAATCAAATAGCCGCGATCTTCGGGATTCATCTGATCTCCGTGCTCCACGCGCACACGCCAGCCGCAGAGGTCAAAGTAGCGGGCACGGTCGTGAACGATTGCTCCCAACTTTTTTTCCCAAATCTCGGCGAGATGGAGATCGTGATTGCCTTCGAAGTAGTGCACTTGCACACCTTTGGCGGTCAGGCGCCTGACCGTCTCACACGCCCGCGCGAAGCGATCCACGAAATAGCTGTCTGGACCAAACCAGAGATCAAAGATATCGCCCACTAAAAAGACGTGGGTGGTTTCATCGCGTTCGCGAGCTTCCAAAAATTCACAAAATTTCGCGTAACGCCCGTCTTCCTCGGAAAGCAGATGAAGATCGGAAACAAACCAAACCATACCCGTAAAGTGCCACCTTCTTTTTTGAAATGCAACGCAGCAAGACTTTAGAAAGAGGCAATAAAAAAGGCTGGAACTGATTTCAGCTCCAGCCTTCTACGGGGGCATTCACGACTCGACAGAAACGGTGACCATCGAGCCGTGCTGATCGAAATTCGATCAGACGGTCGGGTTCTCTGTCTCTTCTTCGCGCGATTTGCGACGAAGGAACGTCGGCACATCGAGATTCTTTGGATCAAACGGACTGCGAACAATTTCGCTAGCTAAACGGCGAGCCGCCTCTAGCGAACTTTCCGGACCTTCCACATCCATCGCCAACTGTTCGGGCTGCGGGCTGCCAGCTCGACGAGCCTGCGACTCGCGATACTGGCGAACCTTCTGAAGGAGAAGATCGCGCGGCAACGGCTTCTCACCACCACCCTGCGGAGCAGCCGAACCATTGAGGTTCATCTCCGGACCTTCTTCTTGCGAAGCCAGCGACTGCGCTGGATTCGGGCTCATTGCAGGAGCCGCAACTGGCGTCACAACAGGAGTCGCATTCAAGTTCGAACCCGCTGGCGCGATCGGCTGAGCGTACTCAGCGGCCGGCGGCGGGTTCATCGGAAAATTTGGCATCACCCCCGCACCCGCGTGCTGAGGAGCATAGGCGCCTGGCTGTGGCATAGTCGGCCATGCAACCGGCTGTGGAGCCGGAGCCGCATACTGCTGCGGCGCGAATGCAGGCTGCTGCTGCACCTGAGGAGCATGCATCGCCGAAGGGTTTCCAGGCGCCATGTGGCCAGTCGCCATCGCGCTCACCTGTTGAGATGCGCGCACTTGATGTTGAAGCGCTTGCATCTGCGCCAAGTGTTCGTTGGCTTGCATAACCGCTGGATCAAGCCCGAAACCTGTCGCAATAACTGTGATCTGGATTTCGTCGCCAAGCGATTCGTCGATCACGGCACCGAAGATCACTTCTGCCGACTCGTGAGCCGCTTCTGTGATCAGCGTTGTCGCCTCGTTCACTTCGTTCATCAAGAGCTCAGCACCCGTGATGTTGACGACAATGCCAGTCGCACCATCGATTGAAATGTTCTCAAGAAGTGGCGAACTGATCGCCGCAGTTGCCGCTTCAACGGCGCGGTTTTCACCACGCGCACGGCCCGTTCCCATGATCGCCATACCTTTGGCAGCCATGACAGTACGGATATCGGCGAAATCGAGGTTGATGTAACCACGGACGTTGATGAGATCCGAAATCCCTTTCACCGCGTGCAAAAGAACTTCGTCAGCACGTTTGAAACTGTCGACCAGAGTTGTGCGATCGTTGGAAACCGAAAGCAGCTTCTGGTTTGGGATCACGATCAGAGTATCGACATTCTCACGAAGTTCCGCAATGCCGGAGTCGGCGTTGCGCATACGTTTCTTGCCTTCAAACAAGAACGGACGAGTTACAACACCAATTGTGAGAGCACCAAGTTCGCGAGCGATTTTCGCTACGATTGGAGCTGCACCAGTTCCTGTTCCACCGCCCATGCCGGCCGTGACAAAAACCATGTCCGCACCTTCAAGAGCTTCAACGATGTCGTTGTAGCTTTCGATCGCCGAACGTTTACCGATTTCCGGGTTAGCGCCTGCACCAAGGCCTTTTGTGAGTTCGCTACCGAGATTGATCTTTCTTGAAGCTCTGTGTGAGGCGAGAACCTGACGGTCCGTGTTCGCCACCACAAATTCGACGCCCTGAAGTCCACCATCGATCATCGTTGTGATGGCGTTGTTACCGCCTCCGCCGACGCCGACGACCTTGATATTCGCGCCGATATTGATGTTTTCCTCTAGCTCAAACATAACCCCTCCATTTAGGTTCTTTGCCCGAGACGCTTTCTGCATCCCGTTAGCCCCAGCACTAGGAAAGCGCGCCCCCGAAAAAGTCCTTCACTTTGCGCGCAACCATTTCGATCGACTTGTCGATCGTTGCGCCCATTCCCGTGAGGTCCCCTTCGCGGCTCGCTTGCGCCAGACGCTGTTTCTCTTGTGGTGACAGATTTTCGATCCCATAAACCAAAAGTCCCACGGTGGTCGCGAACTCGGGGCTCTTGACCACATCTGTGAGACCACCAATACGCTCTGGAACTCCTCGGCGCACTGGAACTTCACAAATAAACTCACCCATTTCACACAGGCCTTCTAGAAGACTTGCGCCACCGGTGAGTACGATTCCTGATCCAATTTGATTAGCCAAACCTGAACGACGGATTTCCTGCCAAATCAAGAGCACCGTCTCCTCGGCTCGCGGCTCGATGACCTCGCAAAGGTCGCGACGAAGAAGCGCACGTGGCTTGCGGCCACCAACACCTTCCACTTCGATTGTCTCGTTTTCATCGACGATGTCCGCGATGGCACAACCGAACTTCTTTTTCACCAGCTCCGCTGCCGCTTGCGGCGTGCGCAAGCCCATTGCCACGTCCTGCGTAAAATGCGCGCCACCAACTGGAATCGTCGCCGTGTGCGCAACTGCGCCCGAGACATACGTCATGATGTCGCTCGTGCCGCCCCCGATGTCGACCACCGAGACGCCAAGCTTACGTTCATCTTCCGAAAGTACGGCAAGTGACGAGGCTAATTGCTGCAGGACAAGACCGCGAACTTGCAGTCCCGCTTTTTCTGCACACTTGATAATGTTCTGTAAGGCTGTCTGCCCCGCTGTGATGATGTGAACATTCGCTTCCAAACGAACGCCCGACATGCCGATGGGGTCGGAGATTCCAGACTGCTCGTCGATTTTGTATTCGCGCGGAAGCACGTGCAAAACCTGGCGATCACTTGGAACCGCAACGGCCTTAGCCGCTTCAATCACACGCGCGATGTCGTCGGCTTTCACTTCGCGATTGCGAATCGCGATCATGCCGCGAGAGTCGAACGACTTCACGTGGCTGCCACCAACCGCGAGATACACATCCTGCACGCGGTAGCCGGCCATGAGTTCGGCTTCTTCGCGCGCTTTGGCGATCGCTTCGATCGTCGATTCGACGTTGACGACAACACCTTGGCGGATGCCATTGGATGGCGCCGTTCCCAAACCCACAATCTCTAATTGCAGATCACCCGTCGGCAAACTCGCGATCACCGGCACTTGAGAGCCGGCTGCTTTTGCGCCACCTCCAACTTGCGAAGTGACATGCGAAGTCGACATGTGGCTGTGGTTTTGATTCACGTAGCGCAACAGCCCGATCACGACCGAGACTTTGGTCGAGCCGATATCCAACCCCGCGAGTACGATTTCACTCGCTGGCGGTTTCTCACGCAGAGTGTCGCGAACCGAAGCGCTCGTCGCGCTGTTGGAACGATCTGTAGCCGATCGGTCAAAAGTCATCCGTAACCCCCAGTCCTTTCTCCTGTGCCCTTCACGCATCATGCATGTCGGTTTTGCTAGAGGAGAGATTGTAGGAACCGGTAAAATCCTGTTTCACGAAACCAGACTGTGCCTGGCCTCGTCTTAAGGCTACGGACGGTGCTGCGCCCTGACAACAACTTTCTTGACGGAAGTCGAATCAACTATTCGGGCCCGCTTGCCCTGACTCGACAAATAATTGAGCACGTGCTCGACCCGGACCAGCTTTTTCTCGATTTGGGTTTCACCCAAAATGATTTCGGTTCGAGGGGATAAGAGCACCAAAGAAAAGCCGTTGTTCCAAATGATCTCGGCAATGTTCGAACGATCAAGCACGCCATTCTCCGGCAAAGCTTTGATCAGCTGAACCGCCTGGGCGCGGATCTCGGGATTTTCCAAGAACAGATCACCACGCAAAAATGGAACATCCGGCACAACGTGAGCCTTCCATTCCTCCATCAATTCTCCATCCTCTGTGATTGGCCGAAGGCCCGATCCCTTTGGCAAAACGACGGCCAGTGGCCGTTTTGGAGTGATGGAGACCACAAGCCGATCAGGAAAAACTCGCTGAAGGCGTGCATCTGCAATCCAAGACAACGATCGAATCGAAGCACCCAGGGTTTCAAGGTTGATTTCCCATGGGCGTTTACCGAGAACATTTGCCAAGCGAACGCCGATATCGGCCTCGATCGAGCGCGCGATTTCGAGTTCCATTTTCCCTTGGTCCAAACGTGGGCGCCATTCCAATGGAATCGCCTGCACCGCAAAAACTCGTGATTGCGAGAGCGCAAAGGCCAATGTCCCGACGACCAAAAAAATCATCACCACCCCGAGAGCCATCGGGGCGGCTTGAGCGAATCTCGAATTTTTAGGTTTCGCCTGAGGGTCCAATCACTTTAATTGAACTCCTCTCAAGTCTCAAAAACAAGCTAGATTGAGCCAATGGTGCCGCAGACCAGGGATTCCGTTCGGATGCCATCTAAGATTCCTGCGGCATAAATGCGAAGCTCGGACTCTAGACAACTGCCGATCTTTCGAATCACCGGATAATCGTATTCGTCCGTCAGCTCATCACCCACCGTATTGCGTTTCACGCTCGAAAAGTTGATATCTTTCAACAAAACTTTCGACGCCACCGCAGACGGGTTCGCACGACGCTGAATCTGACCAAGGTACATGAGCAAGGTCCAGTTTTGCGCTTCGAGAGCCGCTCTCACCACGGCCGACGAAAGATTGCCGGACCTGTTGAACAGCGGATTGTCTTGTGTCGTACGGAATGTCTGTCGACGGATGTCGAGCATCTCCATGAACACGATCGAAGCTCGATCAAATTCCGAAAGCCCCAGCGAAGCCGTGACAGGGGTGTGTCGGTACTTCAGACGGGGCGACGCACCGGCAATCACCTGAGCGATCGTCCCACAACGGAAGTGACCCGGGCGCAACTCGCCGATTGCCTGGCACGTGTCAGGGGTCCAATCGGCCAAAGATTCAGGAATCTCTGTGAACACCTTCTGCAAGAAAGCCGATGCCTCCGTAATTTCATCGTGAGTCTTAGCGGCCGCGATCCGAGTGAAAACGCCCCACGCGTAGTGACTTTGAACTTCGCGAGTCAACTCTTCACCAAGTGACTTCTTAGCTGCGTGCCGCTTCATCACGTACATCGCGGGGTCACACAGCCTGTTACCCAAATGGTTTGAATAAAAGCGAAGTAGTTCCGCATTGCCGCTGGCAAATACAGCCTCGATGCGCTTTCCATCGCAAGACTCAATCGTCACACGGTTCTCCAAGCCACTGAGAGCGACAAAAAGCCGAGTTGAGCGAACGTAGTCCGTGTCATCCAACCCGATCAACGGCACAAGCTCGTGCAGCAAGAGTGCTTCGCGTTTGTCGGAAACCACAGACTTATCCGACCAAAAAGCTCGCTTCACTTCCAGTCGACGCGGTTTTTCGTAAGGGTAATTAGCCATATCTTTCGGCTCACCCTTCACCATTGGCTGCTCGACCATCTCAACTCGCAGCTCGCCTTTCTCGATGAGCTGACAAAGCCCGGAAGTTACATCAACTTCTTGACCATTTCGGTCGACGGCTTCCATGGCGCTATTGAGAACCGCACCGCGAAGGCTGCGAGCCCGGAAACACACGCTCTCGATTTGCCGAACCACTTCGATCGCCTGCGTGTCGCCGCCGTAACCCTCTTTCCATTCGGATGAAGGACCACCAGCTGCCGTACCGGCACCTGGGGCGCCAGACTGAGATGCAGGGGTACAGGCCGTCGCCAACACCACCATAGAAGGCAACACAAACTTAGCGATCGCAAATGTGCGAAAGCCTTGTTTGGGACCACGTTTGTATTCTGCCAATTTCATAAAAGTGAAGCTCGGAGAGTTCATTTTGCCTCCCCAGCGTTGTTCGTCACAGGGAAGAATGAAACCGTGATTTGATACACCGAATTTTTTGTGCGCGACTCCTCTTGTAAGTAGGTCGCAAGAGCACGCTGAAATGCGACGATCTTTTCTTTTGCCGAAGGTACCAACTCTTGGTCGATCGCCAAGGTCATCGAACCCTGCAGTCGTTTTTCAACCGGAATGTTTTCCAGAGCATTTAACGCCAGGTTCAATACCTGAGTCTGTAACTTCCGAAGTGCAATGCTCGTGTACTGACCGCTGGAATTCGAGACGTTGCCGGAGTTATCACGCCATTGACCCTCTGGGGTCACTTCCAACATTCCAAGTCGGATCAAACGCTCGCGCGCTTCAACCACTTCGGAATAGGTGATACCCAAAGTCTTCGCAATCCAACGTTCGTCAGATTGAAACCCCTCCATCGCCACCATTTCCAAAATCGCATAGTGATACCAATCGGCGATCACCTGAAACTGATCCGCCATATCGCGCATCTGAGTCGAAGTGTTTTTCAGCTCGCGAAACAAAGTCTCTTGTTTACGGAAGGTCCGCTTGCGGTCTTCCGCCGAAGCCAAACGCGCACGCTCAACCGGGCCAAGCGACATTTGCTCGCAGATCTTTTCGAAGCGTTTTGGACTCACACCCACTTGGCCGCGAAGAATCTTCGACAACAGCGACGGGTTCATTTGTAGATGTTTGGCAAAACTCCGAAGGGAGTAGCGAGGGTTGGTTTTGCAGCGACGGACAAGTTCATCCTGGAGATACGTTCGAAT
>CAKQVW010000023.1 GCA_934277865.1 uncultured Pseudobdellovibrionaceae bacterium
GTCAGATTGTTTCAGATCCGTGACGTGGTTTCCGTTGGCGAGCAGCGCTTGAAACACAAGTTGGGTCTCATTGCTTTCAAGAGTTGGCTGTTCAAATTCCACATGTGAGACGTCCATCTTGAAGAAGTTGGAGAAGAGCGAAGATGGACCGTTGGTTGAATCAAGAGGCACCGCATCGAATGCAACCGGTGCACACGCCGAGGTGAGACCAGCAACAAGAGTGAGTTTCATCCAGACCTTCATCCGTCCTCCTTCGAGTTTCACGCGTCTGGAGTGCGACGCATGAAACGACCAGAATTGAGAGGATGCAATTCAATGCCCAGCTAGACCTTTTTGAAATTCCTAAGCGGCTGCAGTGGATTAGATGAAAAATCTCAATCAGAGAATGAAAACGAAAGTGTAGGAAAGTTCGACGGCACTATTTGCGTGGATTCATACTTTGAATTTCGCAAAGAAATTTTTAATCTTCCGAGTCAGAACGTTCACTACTGAGCCAGTAAATGTTCACGCCGGTAAAAAGTGTAACGGTTTGATCCGCTTTGTGAAGCGGACTTGATTGGTTAGCTGAGAGTCCGTGATGGTTGTGCCTGAGGCCGACAAAGAATGTACTTCCAATGTTGGAACCTCGCCGCTGCGAGACTTTCAAAATCAAACCCGAGGAGATTGAAAGCAGACCCGGTCTGGCATCGTAGGAGGATCGTTCAGCCGTGGCATACTCCGGTTGAACAGAAAAAAAGTAGTCTGCAAGGTGATCGCTGATAATCGAAACCGATGTGTCGATTTCAAATGCGATCTGTGCATCAAGAAGTTCTGATTTTTTAAATACACGTTCAAACGAGATTTCCGGCTGAACAATGAATCCGCGGTGAGCAAGACTGGCAAAATCCGAAGAAAACACGATGCGAATGGGGATGAGAAGACGGAGCGAATCGCCTCGGCCGCAAGGCCCGTCGGCCGCGCAGTCATCACGTCTTAAGCGCCAGCGAAATCCAACGCGCGGGCCGGCTTCACCAATCCAATCAAGCTTTGGCATGCCTTTACGTGCTTCGTTTTCATAGCTATTAACTGGAAACGAAGCGCCACCTGAAAGATCGATCTCCGTGTCTTCCAGGCGGATCAGCCTAGCTCGGGTGCCGTCATCGTCCGAACGCAAAACCTTTCCTCTGTAGCGAAAGGTCGGGATTGCGAGAAATCGTAGGCTTGACTGGTTGGCGGCTGGATAGTGCGGCGTCACACCGCCTCCGGCGCCAAATCCAAACTGCCAAAGCGGGCGATGCTCACTTTTTACGAGAGCGGGAGAGGCTTGCGGTGGCGTCTGATTGGCGAGTGCGATGTTTGGGAAGAGTGTAGCGGAACACGCAGTTGCGATCAGTAAAACAGATTTCCATTGAGCGCGCATCGAGCAAGACCTTGGTTCTGGATAAATTCGAGACATTTTCACGATACCGACAACTGCTTCATAGGTCGAGAGTCTCTTTAGGTGAACTGGCCGTGAGCCGATAGAGAAGTGTCTGAGCGACAACGGTCATTCACACATTGCTTGATGACTCTTTTAGGAGAATTTCGGATGAAGAAATGGATTCAGAAGCTGGTCGAGCAGTTGGGTTTCGATCGCACGTCCGAGTCTAGCTCTGGAAAGAAAAAGAAGCTCGAGATTTCCGAAGATCGAGCGACGCTGCTGTACATGTTAGATGTGTATTCTAAACATTTAAACGAAATTGAAAATCATCCGGTTCGCAAGGTTCGCGAGTCATTTGATGAACTCGCGCGCGAGCTTGTTGATCCTGCGTCGAAAGCTGATCCGGAAAAGATTTTGTTTCGCGCGCGGCAGTTTTTTTCGTCTTATCGTGTCGACGAGTACACTTATGTCCGTAAGACGTTCGAGGATTTTAAGGCGATTCTCTGGGACTTTGTTGAGCAGCTGGCGGATGACTCACGTTTTGAGCAAGTCGCGGACAAAGAGGTCAAAGCGAGTCTCAAGGACCTTCGCGAGGCCGTGGAGAGTGAATCGATCGACATTCTTCGCACAAAGTCCCGCGAGTTTATCGATTCCTACATCGAGTACACATCCAAACGGGATGAACGGCGTGCGCGTAGGATGAGTTCGATCAAAAAGAATCTCGATAGCGTAAAAAAGAAACTCGTGGAGGCTGACCGTTCGATGCGAACGGATCATCTCACGGGGGCCTTTAATCGTCGTAGTTTCGATGAGCACGTGAAGCAGCAAATCAGTCTGTCTGATGTGGCGGGGATTTCTGTCACGCTGTGCATGATGGATATCGACTTCTTTAAAAAGATCAACGACACCCACGGTCACGATGTCGGAGATTTCGTTTTAAAGGAATGTGTCCGTATTCTGCACGACTGTTATGGCAAAGATACCGACTTTGTTGCGCGCATCGGCGGCGAAGAGTTTGCGGTGATTTTGCAGGACCACGATGTAGAAAAAGCCCTCGAGCGAGCTGGCGCGGCCTTTGATCGGATTCGCCAAGAAGTCTTTGTTCACGCGTCCACGGAGATCCGGTTCACGGTGTCGATGGGGATCGCGCAGTACGAGGTCGGTGAGTCCTCCGATCAGTGGATCAAGCGGGCCGACCAAGCCCTCTATGATTCCAAACATGGAGGGCGCAATCGTTGGACGATTGCTCCATCGGCTTCCACTATCAAACGTGTCGCTTAACTGCGTCGCCGATCGACAGGTGTCGAACTTCTGGAAGGCCGCCCAGCCTTTCTAACTGTCTAAGTTTTTGCGAGCAGCTAGCTGGTTTGTGACTCTCAAGGCACTGCCAACTAGCACCTATTGCTGCTGGAGAACAATGAGCATTGCCTCGATCTTGCCTAGGCTTCTTAATAAGAAGGAGCTACGCGATCATGCAATACCTCAAAGCCCCGATTCTCTTTATGGTGGCCCTCGCTGTTATATTTGCCGCATTCAGCAGCCACGCCGGTCAGCCCGATTTTCCTATCTCGTCTCAGTTTGATGCAGTCACTGGCGACTATAGGCTCTCCAGTAACAGTCATCATATTGGGATTCGGCTTATCTATAGCTCGAAATCGCGTCACCGCGGCCTCTTTGGCTGGGGTTGGTGTTCGGACCTGGATGCCGAGATCAAGAAGTCGGAAAGCGGGAGTCATGTTTACCGCGGATGTGAGTTACCGACTGCGGACTTGGTAGATCCCAGAGAGGCAGTCAAAAATCTAAGACTGCTAGCTGACGGGCGAATGCGGAGAGTGCGGGAAGACGGTACTGAGCAAACTTTTGATCAAGCAGGAAATCTGATCTCTCTCAAAAGTCCATCGGGTGAAACGGTGACGATTTTACGGAAAAACGACATCCTCTTGGTGCAAGCGATTCGAACCTTCAAGGTGGTCGTGGATCGCGAGCATCGGCTGGTCAAAGAGATCGAGCAACTCAGCTCAGAGGATGGGGTGATGGCAGGCCGTGTTTGGACACTTCGGTTTGACGGAGTGTTTATGGCAAGCTTTGGGAATGAAACCTACCAGTACGATGCTTTTCGACGAATGATCCGCCGCGAGCGTGCGGTGGGAACTCCAAAGCTCGAGCGAGAGCTTGTTGGGTACCGGGCCGATGGTGAAGGCATCGGGAGGTTTGAGAGGCAGGCCGCCTCACCCGAGAGACGACTCCTTGTGACAGTGCGGGTGAGTGAGGAGTCGGGAAAAATCGAAATCAAAGCGGAACGGGGTGCAGAGATGCACCCCGTTCGCATTTTCTACGACATACATCTGAAAACTCTCGAGCTGTTCGGTGATCGGCAGACTGCGCGAAGTCTGCTTCGGCACTTGAAGTCGTAGATCAATAAGAATTGGAAAATTACCAGAGGAGAAGAGGATGAGTATTTGGAGAACGGAAAGTTGGAGATTTAATGGACCCAAAGGAGCCGGCTTACTCCTAGCTGTCTGGCTCGGTTTGTCGGCCGCCCAGGGGATTCAAAGTCTTCCATCGGGATCCCGCCAAAATCTGCGACACAAACCTGTACGTGAAGTCCCGGCACCAGCCGCAGATCCAGTGGAGAGTGAGCCACCAGCCAAGAAAGGCTCTCCGCCGCGCGGTCTTGCGTCGGGCGACGAAGTCCTGGTTGCGATCATCGACACGGGAGTCGATGTTCAGCACCCCGCACTTGCGCCATTTATCTGGAAAAACCAAGGTGAGGTGGGGCTCGATTCGCAAGGTCGCGACAAATCGAACAACGGGGTGGATGACGACGGCAATGGTTTTATCGACGACGTACATGGCTTTGATTTCAACACAAAGCGAGGTGCAGTGAAGGACCTCAATGGTCACGGGACGCATATCGCAGGCATCATTGCGGCACGGTTAAAGACCGCTGGCATTGAGAACGTGAAGTTCATGGTCTTAAATTACTATCGCGATGGAATCGACGGTCCGACGGCTCTTCATAACTCGATCGAATGTGTGCGCTATGCGATTCAGATGAATGCGAAAATTATCAATTACTCGGGTGGTGGGCTTTATCCGAACCCTCGCGAGCGACAGATTTTTATGGAAGCGGAAAGACGTGGGATTTTGGTTGTAGCTGCGGCAGGCAACGAGGCCAGTAATTCCGAAAGCTCGCCTTTTTTTCCGGCCAATTACGGGTTCAGCAACATTTTATCGGTTACCGCGGTTGATGGTGCGAGCCTTCGTATCCTGCCATCAAGCAACTATGGAAAACGCTCTGTGCATGTTGCGGCCAGTGGCAAAGATATTCGATCGACTCTGCCGGGCGGGCTTTATGGAACGATGACGGGAACCTCGCAGGCGACAGCCGTGGTGACCGGGCATGCGATTCGCGCCTACCTTCAGGGCGATCGCCCAAGTCCGGAAATGGTGATGGAGATGGTATTGGCAAGCTCCAGTCCGCAGCGAGGCCTTGCGGGGAAAACTCAGGCGGGAACGCTGCTCGCGGATCGCGATCTCGACTGGATCGAAGCCAAAGCAGGCGGCCATTCACGAGGGAAAAATGTTTCCTCCGCACTCGGAGAGGCGCTCTTAAAAGTGCTCACAGATGGAGAAGAACGAGGCTTGGTGGTCAAGTCTAGTCAAAGACCCGCTTTGTAAAGAGAGTAGTTGGTCTTAAGCGGATTCTTGTGTTTTCCGAGGCTGTTGAAGTAAGAGAGAGTCCATGGCACACGTACAGTCAATCATTCGGTCTTTTGGTGGATCCATATTTGTTACGATTATCGGGCTTAGCCTCGCATACTGGCTTGGTTTTCGCGAAGGTGGCACGACGCTGGCGCTTTCGACGTTGTTTCTTTGTGCGGTGCTGTCGGTTCTTGAGGTGTCGTTGTCATTTGATAACGCCGTCGTCAACGCCTCTGTGCTTCGCAAGATGACGGAAGTGTGGCGTCGTCGGTTTTTAACCTGGGGGATTTTGCTCGCGGTATTCGGGATGCGTCTCGTGCTTCCGCTTTTGATTGTTGCGGTCTTGGCGAAAGTTGGTCCGATTGAGGCTTTGATGCTCGCCATTCAGAAGCCGAAAGAATATGCAGCGATGATGCTCTCGATTCACGAGTCTGTGGCGGCTTTTGGTGGCACGTTCTTGTTCATGGTCGGCATCGACTACTTCCTGAACGAAGAAAAAGAAGAACATTGGCTGAAGTTTATTGAAGCGCCTCTGATCAAACTTGGCCGAGTGAAGTCGATCGAGGTGATCATCGCACTGATCGTTGTTCTTGCGATGTCGTTTTTCGTGAAGGGCGACAAACAAATGGCGTTTCTGATTTCAGGGGTGGCCGGGGTCATCACCTACCTGGCGGTGGATGCGCTTGGGGCTCTTCTTGGTCAAACACCCGATGGTGATGGGATCGATCCACATCGTGCAAGTCTTGGTATGTTTCTTTATTTGGAAGTCTTGGATGCGTCGTTCAGTTTTGACGGCGTGGTCGGAGCGTTTGCGCTCACGCAATCGCTCTTCTTGATCGCCATTGGTCTTGGGATTGGTGCGATGTTTGTTCGGAGTATCACGATCGTTTTGGTGGAGAAGGGAACGCTGGGCCAATATCGATATCTCGAGCATGGGGCATTTTGGGCGATTTTGAGTCTTGCGGGCCTCATGTACGCCGGTGTGTTTCGTCATATCCCAGAAGTGATCACCGGTCTTTGTGGGGCGGCTTTCATTGGTGCGTCGGTGTGGTGGTCGATTCGAGAGAAGAATCACGCAGCGGCTCGCGCTTAGGGGGCAGAATAGGGCCCCTTGGTATCTAGCAGAACGGATACCGAACGTTCGAGAATGGCCAATTCTGAATTGTCGCGTAGAAACGGAGATTGGAAATTCACCGTGTAATGCAAGATGACCGCAGTGGCCGTCTTGCAGGTCTCTTTTCCATCGGCGCAAACCGGATCAATCACAACCCTTGCGAGAGCAAAACATTCTTTCGTGTTCAGCAGGCCACGGCCATTTTGATCGAGACAAGCGGGCTCCTCATTGGTTCCTGCAATCACCAATGCCTCATCACCAAGATCCAGAATCTGCATGGATTTTTTCACCCGTGAATTGCAGCAGTGACCCTTTAGCGAGGTGCACTTTTGGTCGCCTAAGAAGCAGGCCCGCAGATTTTCGTTGTTCTGATTGTTTGGGTCGAGAGCTTCTGCGCTTTTTAGTAAGACTTCTGGGTTGATGAGTCGCGATTCGAGTGTCATGCGAACGGAGTCCCGTGCCACCAACGCATGAAGTTTTTCGACTTGAAGGTTCTGATCAAATACGAAGTGAGCCAGAATGCCAGCGATCAAAAGACCGCCAGCCGCCAGAAGGACGAACTCCAGTTCCGAAAATCCGCGCTGAGAAGAACGTCGAGTAGCTTTCACCCTTTGAATCTTAGCGCGCTAAAAGAATATCCTTCAAGCGGATACGCTCAGGTTGCTGAGGGCTGGTCTGGAGTACAGAAAGACCGATTTTTGAATCGTCCCCGAAGACACAAACGAAATCCGTAATTCCTTGGATAACATGAGTGGCGGCGCCAAGCGGTTCACAGGTCTGCGACTGCGTGTCCGACAGGATCGCGCCCGCAGCTTCTGTTTGGATGCCATTGAGGTTGGAGAGCAGAGTTTGCGAATCCACAATCATCGATCCGAAGCGACAGAAGGCGATTTCATCGGCACCGAATGGATGAGTTTCAAACAGGCCGCCATTCACGACACAGACGCGAATCAGCGGGTTTCGAATGAGAAAGCGTTCCGATGAGACGATTTGGGCCGCGCTGGCCTGGCTCAGAACTCCGGCAAAAGCCACAACAGAAAGCAGAATTCGAAGTGTCATGGAAAGTCCTCCCTCTTAAGAACGTCCTATCGAAGCTTTTGCTGCGTCGCAAGGTTATATTTTTTTCGCGAAGTGATCGTTGCTGTATCGCCTGGCTGAGTGGCTTTGTTAGCTTTCGCCGAGCTCGTCCTGGGGGGGATCTGTGACGGGCGTTAACGATGGCAAATTGGGGGGGGATCCATGAGCCAGTCGGAATTTCGCAATCGACGCGGATTTTTGCGTTCTGTGGCCGCATTCGGAGCTGGTTTAGGGGTCGAATCAGTCCTGCGGTCTGCACGGAGCGCCGTTGCATCCACGTCCGAGCTCGCGGGATACGCGAGCCTCGAAAAGCCACCAACCTTCAATTCGGGACCTGCCTTCGAGCGAAAGTCTGCCATGGCGGCTGGAAAAAAACCGCAGCCGACAGCATGGTTTCCGGTCATGCAGGGCGCGACCTCGCAAACTCAGACGCAGTTTCGTGTCTGTGTCGAATCCAATCGTGTGTTCCGATACTTCGTCGTCGATGCCGGTGGTGGCAAACGAGAGATCTCGCCGCGTTCGAGATTTGGTGTGCCGACGTCACAAATGGTGGTCGACCATCTGTACGTTGATGGTCTCGAGCCTGGCGGACTTTACCAGTTGGAGATCTCGCGAGGCACAAGTTCTGAAAAGCGCTGGTTTTCCACAATGAGCCCGCGCTCACGGGCGGGTGATCCGTTAAGGGTCGCTTTGATTTCCTGTATGAACGATCGCTACGAATCGGAACAAGCCGACGCATGGGATTCGGTCGCCGATATGACTCCCGAGCTGATGATTTTCAATGGTGACTGTTGTTATGTCGATCAACGTTCTGATGGAACGGTTGAGGGAATGTGGAGTCGTCATCTGCAAACGCGGCTCATGTTGGATGTCTTTAAGTGGGATCGACTGGTTCCGATTCTCACCACCTGGGACGATCACGACACTGGCGAAAACGATGGAAACAGTTCGAACCCGCGCTTGGCGCCAGCGGCTCAGTATTTTGATGCCATGTTTGGTTCGGATCCCGTTGATGGAATGATGATGTCAAAGGGGCGATCATATTCGTTCGACTCGCACGGCATGCGTTTTTTGCTTTTGGATTGTCGGTCGAGTCTGTCGCCGACGCAGGTGTATTCGACCTCTGATGAGGCTTGGATATTTGATCAGATGCGAACCAGCCCGGGGCCGGTTTGGCTTGTCAATGGCACGCAATTTTTGGGTGGATACCTGATAGGTGCGGAGAGTGTCGAGAAATCGGCTCCGTCACAGATGCAACGTATCTTGTCGGAAGCGTCGAAACTGAAAGTTCCGATGGGGATTATGTCTGGCGATGTGCATTTCTCCGAACTAATGGAGATCGAGCCCGAACTGCTTGGCTACAGGAGCTACGAATTTACGTCGAGCGCGATTCATTCGCGAACCTTTCCTGGTCAACAGTTTCGTTCTTTCAATTCGCGGCGAGTGAATTCGACTTCGAAAAACAACTTCTTGGCGCTGGAGCTGGTGGCTCCTTCTTCAAGACGAGTGGACTTTGAAGTGGCGAGCCTGGGTGTAAAGCGAGCGGAGTACTTCCGTCTAAAGAGCCAGATCAGTCGCTAAGGCTTTAAGTCTTCTCCTTGGGCTCGGAAAAGTTTGAGTCGTATTCGCTGTGCATGTCTTTGAAACGAACGGCCAGTCGATCGTGGAAGTTTGGGCGCTGACAAATTTCCTCAACTTGCGGCAGATCGTACTCTTCGTGCGGAAACTTGTAGGTCTGTTCGCACAGTCCGGCTTCACATTTCACGATCCATTTTTCATTAAATGAGAAGATCGAAATCTTGCCGGCGTGGGTTCGATACTCTTTTAAGACTCGCACATATCACCTCGACATAGGGCTGGGAAAACTGGTGGTTCTGGACCCAAGCGAAGCCCCAGTTTTGCCGATACGACCAGTATGGCACGCATTCTCTTTGTCACGACCGCAACTCAAGCTGGACCTATTCGGTTCCCAGCTTGGGTATCGGACATGGTGAGTGTCGATGTCTTTGTCCTCAATCCCCATGGATTTGAACTCGAACCTACCGATGTGCCGACTGTTCGTGAGAGCTTTGCATACACCTCGGAGACAGGAATTGGGAAGGATGGATTCCCATTTCTCGTGTTTCGTGCTTACAACGAAACGTTGAGGCGAAGCTTTCGTGAGCTTCTTCGCTGGGGCTCGTGGGATGCGTTAATCATCGATGGCGTCCTTTCTGCGGCCCCCTTGATGGGGGACCATGGGCTGGATCTGCCGAGGGGTTTAAGCTGGGTGGTGTATCGCGAGCGCCCCGAGGACCATCTGAAATTTTCGCAAGAATCGAAGTGGTATCAAGTCAAACGCTGGGTCAATCGTTGGCGTCTTTCGCGCTGGCACCGGATGCTTTCGATGAAGGCGGCGGAAGTCATAAAAGAAAATCGCCCGCAATTGCGAGCGATTTTCTCAGACTACGACTCCGTCTCATGAGCCGGCGAAGCCGGAGGGATAGGAATCAGTTGCCGAAGCAAGTTGCGGCGTGTTTCCAGTTCACGATTTTCCAGAACGTCTCGACAAACTTTGCGCGATCGTTGCGGTAATCAACGTAGTACGCGTGTTCCCACACATCGACCGTGAGAATTGGCGTGTGACCTTCCGTGAGAGGGCAGCCAGCGTTGGATGTTGAAACGCACTCAAGCTTGCCGGTGTTTTTGTTTTTCACAAGCCATGCCCAGCCCGAGCCGAAAGTTTTGATCGCCGTCTCCGTGAACTTTTCTTTGAACGCTTGGAACGAACCGAAGTCCGCTTTGATCGCGTCGGCGAGCGCGCCTGTCGGCTCGCCGCCACCGTTTGGCGAAAGACAGTTCCAGAAGAACGTGTGGTTCCAGATCTGAGCCGCGTTGTTGAACATCGGGCCAGACGACTTCTTGACGATGTCTTCAAGCGACATCTTTTCGAATTCGGTTCCCGGTACGAGTTTGTTCAAGTTGTCGACGTAGGCCTTGTGGTGTTTTCCGTAGTGATACTGAAACGTCTCTGGCGACATGTGCGGCATGAGAGCGTCAGTCGAGTAAGGAAGTGTGGGTAATTCAAATGCCATAAGTAGCTCCTTTGATGAGACTATAGGGCTACTTGTTTTTGGGACGATTTTGAAGGCGCGATGCGTAGAATCACAAAAGGGACTTCGACAAGATCAGACGTGCGACCGAGAAGTAGATCACAAGCCCTGTTACGTCGACGAGCGTCGCAACGAACGGTGCGGACGCACTGGCAGGGTCTAGGCGCAGCCGACGCAGCAAAAAGGGCAGCATCGAGCCCACGATCGATCCAAAGAGCACGACACCGATCAGGCTGATTGAGACGGCAAGTCCGACCAAGACGAAATGGTCCGTGTAGACGGCCTTGGCATTTGGCCAAAACACGATCCGGATGAAGCCCACACCCGCCAGGATCACACCCAGCGAAAGCCCCGTGACGATCTCGCGAAGTAGAACTCTTGACCAGTCACTGAGGCGAAGTTCACGAAGCGCCAGGGAACGAATGATGAGCGTGGTCGCTTGCGAACCGACGTTGCCGCCAGAGGAAATAATCAGCGGAATAAAAAGTGAGAGCACAACGGCGCGCTGAATTTCCTCTTGGAAACGCTCCATGGCGGTGGTGGTGAACATGCCACCGACAAAAAGTAGCATCAGCCAGCCTGCACGCTTTCGAACCATCTCTTTGAGTGGAACGAGCGGGTAGGGAGCATCAAGGGCTTCCTGACCCCCCATCTTCTGTATGTCTTCTGTGGCCTCTTCTTGGTTGACGTCCAAGATGTCGTCAACCGTGACGATCCCTTTCATGTAGCCGTCTTTGTCGACAACCGGGAGCGCGACAAAACGCTGCTGTTGGAACATGCGTGAGACTTGTTCCTGGTCCATTTCGTCTGGGACGGTGACGACTTTGTCTTCCATCACATCCGAGACCTTTTTTTCCGCCACCGCAACAAAGAGCTGTCTCAGTGACATGACACCAAGGAGGCGCTGGTTGGAATCCAGCACATAGACATAGTGGATCGGCTCGACACTGAGGGCTTGTTGTCGGACATAGCGAATCGCCTCGGCGATAAGCATGTCAGGTCTGACGCGAACAAAGCGTGGGTTCATCAAACCGCCGGCTTCGTCTTCGCGGTAGGAAAGCAGCGCCATAATCTCGCGGCGCACTTTTTCGTCAATCAGCTGCAGCGCCTCGGGGCGAACTTCTTCCGGCAGTTCTTGAATCAAATCGGATGCATCGTCAGGCGCCAAGAAGCGAAGCCACAATCGACGTTCCGCGCGGTTGAAGTCCAAAAACAGTTCGGCGTTGGCGCGTGGGTCAAGAGCAAGAAACAGATCTTCCGAGTCGTCGGCCGAGAGCCCACGAAACGTTTGAAGTCTCTCCTCAGGAGCGAGGTGAGGCCAGGATTCTAAAAGCCGAGCGACGAGACTCGCCTCTTGGGACTCGATATCGGTCATTTGCCTTGCTCCTTACTTCAACCTTCAATGAAAGGAGCCCGGTTCGACAAGAAAGAATTGCGGGATTTCGACAGAAATCGGTTTGTTTTCTGTGATCATCTGATACCAGCCACGCATCGAGCCTGTCGGCGTCGGAAGCGGGCAAAAGCTCTGGTACTCAAAGTGGTCGCCTGGCGCGATGATGGGCTGCTCGCCGACCACTCCTGGACCTTTTACTTCCTCTTCGCGTCCCCAGCCATCAGTGATGATCCAGTGGCGACTCAAGAGCTGAATGGTTTCGGATGTCGTATTGGTGATGCGAATCTGATAGGCAAACAGATAACGACCAGACTTGGCGTCGCTTTGTTCTGGCACGAACTGCGTGAGCACTTCGACACGAACGCCTTCGGTTGTGATTTGATCGGGGTGGCTACTCATTCCAAGTGCGATTCTAAGGTAAACCGCGCTTAAGTCAATTTGCGGTTAGGCGGCTTCGAGTTTGTAGCCGACGCCGTAGACAGATTCGATTTTTGTTCCAGTCTCGGCGATTTTACGGCGAACAGCACAGACGTGGTGGTCGACGACGCGCGGGGAGACGTGAATTTGATCGCCCCAGACTTGGGTCAGGATCGTCTCACGTGGAACGATAGAGCCGTTTTCACGTAAGAAGAGAAGCAACAAGCGAAACTCCACCGGTGTGAGGTCGAGCTCTTTTTTCTGACCACCACCAGCGCTCGGGCGAAGGTCAAATGCGCGTTGTTTTTCGAGATCCAATTCAAGCAGACCAGCGCGAATGTGCGATGACGTCACCGTCTTCGTTTCGCGGCGCGAGAGATGTTTGAGGCGCGAGGAAACTCGAACCTGGAATTCTACTGGATCAAAAGGTTTTGCGATGAAGTCTTCTGCGCCGAAAGTGAATCCACGCACGCGTGTGTTCACCGAGTCGTAGGCGGTGAGAAGAATCACGGCCGTGCCTTCTTGCAGGCCACTTCCTAGGAAGTCGACACCGTTTCCGTCGGGGAGATCGACGTCAAGAAGGACAAGATCAAATCGCTTTTTCTCATTCAGCGTGCGACGGGCTTCCGCAAGGGTTGCGGCCCAAGTCACTTGGTGCTCCTTTGAAAGAAGTGCGGTCACCATGTTTTTTACGTCTTCGCTGTCGTCTACCAAAAGGAGATTGGCCATTTCTCTTGCCCTCCGAACAAACATATCGGCCGAAAGCGCGGAAAAGTTGAGTGCGTGAATGGCGTATAGACTTTGGTCACGAGTCTCTGGAACCCCTTGTCTATCAAGGGTTATCGGACGAGCCGGTGGGTGTTTCGGACCCTGTCAGAAAACTGAATCCAACTAACACAAGCAGCGACGAGCCAGGTGAAAATCGATGGCGGAAGTCGGCTCGAAACAAGACAGGGCTGCTAAGCCCTCCAATCGGCAGCCGCAGGCCGCCGCCGTAATGCCAGCCCCCAGCGCTTCGAAATTCTTGCTCGCGGCCTTTGAAGTGATCCATGTGAAGTCCCAAAAGAAAGTGAACCGGCAGTTGGTCCAAAGCCGAGGAGCCCTCCAGGGGTAGGCGGTAGCCTAGCGAAAATGTGTTGTAGATGATGTCGTCGCCTCGACCATGCGCCCAGTCGATTTCGAAGAATCCTTTGTCCGTGCCCGTGCCGAGTCTTAATCCCCAGGTGTTTTGGATTTCGCGGACTCTTGGTATTTTGCTAGGGAGAAATGGGCCAAAGCCGACTCCCAACTCGGATTGCGCGTGCGAGACGCTTGGGCTTGCAAGCAAAGCCAATACCAGTGCAAGCACGGCCGAAGTAAATAGTCGTTTGCTTCTTTGCAGCCACCAAACAAATGCCCATACCAAGACACCAAGTGCGCCGATCAGTAAAAAATGGTGGCGATAACCGAGGATGTCGGCGGACAGACCAGATAACGCGCTGGCGGTGGTTTGAGAAATCACCACGACCGAGGCTTGGAATGTGTAGTCACTTGCCGAGTGGCCTTTGCGGCAGCGGTCCATCATTGCGGCAAAGAGTGTCACCGTGGCGATGCCGCTGACGCCGTTGTCGATGGCCGTTGCAAGCGCCACTTTCCATGTTGCGTGAGAGGTAAAAATAGGAAGCAGGTAGGTGGACGTCGCAAGCGCTTGAGCACCGGCAAGCACGACGAGGCTTTTGAGTCGATCAAATCGACTGGCAACAAAACCACCAAGAAGCGCTCCAATCAGTCCGGCTCCAGATCCAAAAAGCCCAACCAGGGCTCCGATTTCGTCAAGTTTGTAGCCGTTGTCGACCAGCCAGGGCTTCATCATGGCGCTCGCGGCTTGGTGGCTAAACTTGTAAACAAGCAGCACCATTAGCCAGGGCAGAAGGCCGGCCTGCGAGAGAAACTCACGAAGGTCGCGGACGGGATGACGTTGCAGCTTTGGATCGACTCGTTCGTGAATTTCTCCCAACACTTCGCGCTCGCGAAAAAACAACGCTGGAAGTGTCATGAGCGCCATGGTTGCGGCCATCGTGATCATGGCTGGTTGCCAGCCCCAATGCGCCAGAAGTGTCAGCATCACTGAACCGCCTGCAATCATGCCGATTCGGTATCCGCCAACTTGGATGCCATTTGCCCATCCGCGTTCTTCTCGACTTAAAAGATCGACCGCAAGCCCATCTGTCGCGGCATCTTGCGTGGCCGTTAAAAGGTTGCAAACCAGAAACGCGACCAGCACCACCATCAGCGATTCCGAGGGGTCAAGAAACGACACCGCGACGAGTGCAAAAACCGAGGCTAGCTGAAGCGGGAGAATCCAGCTTCTTCGAAGCCCCAACTGTGGGAAGCCATATCGGTCGGCAAGTGGTGCCCAAAGAAACTTAAGGGCCCACGGCCATGTGAGAAGTGCAGCGCCGCCGATGGCGGCGAGGCTCATCTTGGCCTCGCGTAAGTAAACAGGCATGGCTTGAGTGAAAAATCCGTAGGGAAGGCCTTGAGCAAAGTAGAGACAAACGAAGAGCGAGAATTTTTCGATCGGCGCGATTTTGCTCTTCGTGTTCATCGCTTGGCAATCTCATCTAGCCATTGCGAGGCTTTGACGGCCTCATTGGTGAAGCCCCAATCGACACCGCGTGCCCACTCGCGCATGAGGCTGGCCTTGGAGTTTAAAAAGCCAACACCGCAGAACTGATGGGATGAGTGGTGGCGCTGCAAGAGGGCGTCGGTCATTGCCAGCCAATGGCAGGTGAATCCGGCATACCCTTCTTCAAGTGTGCGATCGGAAGCCGCTTGCACGTTCCATTCGACCACACTCACCAGGGCCGATTTTGGGATCCCTTTTAGCTGATTCAGTGTTTTGAGAATGTCGAAATCAAACGCCATAAAATGAAACTGCTGAGCTGGCTGAAGCGCGTGCTCTCGCAATGGCTCAAGCAGGCGCTCGAGACGAATCTCTGTCAAATCTTCGCGTTCCCCTTTGATTTCGATGAACAGGTGAAAGCTTGAGCCGTATTCCGCGATGACCTCGGTGAGTGTGGGAATTTCTTTGGCTTCGTGGCGAAGAGTGTTGAAGGTCGTCGACGAGATTTCAATTGAACGTCCAAACGTGCGCAGCAGCGAATCATCGTGGTGAACGACGGGGATATCGTCTTTGGTGAAACGGACGTCAAACTCCAGACCCCAGACGCCGGCTTCACGGGCTTTATCAAAGGCAGAGAATGTGTTTTCGATGCAGCCGCGTTCACGCCAGGCGCCGCGGTGGGCGACGAGTCTTATCGGGGCGCGGTCGATTGGACGCGAAGCTTTTGGTGCAGGGAGCCTCTCCGCGGCCCAATCGGCGGCCTTCATTAGCAGGTCGATGGCGGTCTCGCGCATTTGTGGCGAGACGAGCGGGGATAAGAGCCGAGGTTTGGTGGGTGTCATCACCCACCGATTCTATTCGATGAGGCGTGGTGCGCAAGAGCTGAGACAATCTTCTTTTGCTAGACTCAAGGCCGTGTCACGGCATTGTGCTGAACCATTGTGCCGGACGATGCTTGTTTTCGACGAAGCGCTGGCGACGGTGCCGCTTGAAAACTGTGCTTTGCACGCATTCACGGCATGTTCTCTGAGGCCAGCCCCCATCGTGCCTGTGTCCGTCAGATAGTGGCGCGCCTGCATGCGATTGATGCCGATGCTGCCTTTGCTTGGCGAACTTTGAAAGAGCGTGAATTGAAAGTTCTTAACGCTGATGTTTGAAAGTTTGCAGTCAGCGGCCGAGTCGATTTTTGAGATTCCAAACGGATCGGGGCCCACATCCTCGACCATGATGACGTGCCCACGAATTGAAATGATGTCGCCAGGCTTTAATGTTTCGCCGCGTTTGAACTTTGCGTGCTCGAGGCAGGTGAGTCCGTTTTTCTGCGGATCCGCCATCATCGAAGAGGACACGCCGCGGATCAAAGAGGCCTTCAGACTGGTTTCCTTTTTCAGTTTCAGCCCGCTAACTGCATAGGACGAATACACAAAGGCCGAGCAGTCGATGCCGAGTTCTTTTGAACCTGAGCCAGCGTTGCGGAAAAGATCAAGGAGCTTCTCGTTAGCCGTCGAAGTATAGGGTTTGCCACCGTAGTCATAGATGGGAGGAGCTTTGAGAATGTCGTGACACTGCGGAAGTGGGCGACGGTACTGACTCAAGTAGGGATGCGTGGCGATCATTCTTTTGAGATCGCGGATTTCGCGCACGTTGCCAGTTCCGCTTGAGTGACGTCCTGTCACGACGATCCCTTGAATGTCCGACGTCTGGGGGCCAAGCGGTTCATGGATTGCGGCTTCGCAGCTTTGGTAGGCAACAGCGATGGTTTTTAGTCCACCGTAGACTGGGGCTGATTCTGTGTTTTTCCAGTGTTCAAAGAGGTTGGTCGCCGTTGTTGGCGGTGACGTCGGTTCGGGCTCGGGAACTGGCGGTGGTGGGGGCGGCGTGACACAGGAGGCGCGTAAAACCTGCTCGTCAGCATTTGCCAGTGCCGACATCTCGGCAAGAATTCCGCGAACACGATCGACGTCGCCGACGGAGCGATCGCCAAAGTCGAGGAGATCAACAGGAACCTTCCCGACTACCTTAACCTGGCGCAAAGCTACGATACCTCTATCTTCATCCGCGCCTCGGTGCATGAAGTA
>CAKQVW010000024.1 GCA_934277865.1 uncultured Pseudobdellovibrionaceae bacterium
TGAAGGCGATTGTGCACAAAACGCCAGTAGGTCGGAGAAATCAAAAACGGCATGAGTCCAAAAAAACCGAGGATGTTCTGCACCCGTTCGCTTTTCACGATGCTTCCGTGCAGAAGCTCGTGAGTCGCAAAACCAAGAACACCGTTAGAAAGTCCAATCAATATACCTAGTGGCAACTTCGCGTACCAAGGAAGATCCAGTGCCACGATTGCAGCAAATGCCACCAGCGACACGATCGCCGTCGCCGCAAACCAACCGACGCGAGCCGGGTTGTTCACAAAAACCTCAGGCCCCAGAAGCGGCATCAATTCGCGGCGGTAGAAGCCAATGTTTTTTAACGCGGTGGATTTTGATTCGATTCTGGAACTGATTTTCTCCGTGATGTCGGAAACTGGTTCAGAAATCGTTTCAGCGATCGGGTCGGTAACAATTTGCATGGTCGAAAAATTAGCGAATGTTTAAGAAAATGGAGACAGTTGACGCAGGGTATCCGCTCGCTTCTCGATGAAATTTCAGCCAGTTCCTGCAATTCTTGAAGGCCGATGAAGCACGCCCGACCAGTTGCCTATATTTTAATCTTTATCTCTGCCCTCTTCAGCACGGCCTGCGCGTCGGGCCAACAAAGCTGGCGCACTGCCAGTCGCGAGAGCATGGGCATTGCCCCCAAACCCGAAGAAGTCGACGACGCCATTGTGCAAGTCTACGCCGCGCGCACCTTTGGTTGGCGTCGACACTTTGCGGTTCACACCTGGCTTGCGACCAAAGAAAAGTCCGCCAATACCTATATCACCTATCACGTCACAGCCTGGGGCTCGCGGGTGTCTGGTCAAGCCATCACCATCAAACCCGATCTTCCAGATCGCCGGTGGTACGGTGCCGACGCCCACCTCGTTGCAGAACTGCGCGGAGCAAAAGCCGAACAAGCCATTCGCAAAATCGAAATCGCCGTGAAAGAGTACCCCTATCAGAACTTCTATCGAATGATTCCCGGGCCCAACAGCAACTCCTTCGTCTCGTATGTGCTTCGCCGAACCCCTGAAATTGGAGTCGAACTTCCGCCCAATGCCATCGGTCGCGATTGGATCAATCAGGGTTCGGTTTTTGGAGTTTCGGAATCGGGAACCGGGTTTCAGGTTTCTCTTTTTGGAGTGCTCGGATTCACACTTGGTTTAGCCGATGGAATTGAGGTCAACCTCTTGATGATGTCATTTGGTCTCGACTTTTGGCGGCCCGCTTTGAAATTGCCCTTCGTCGGACGTTTGGGTTTTGACGATGCACCTGTCTCATTTTGAGACGGCAACCTGACGTGGACCACGTCGGATTGGCAATTGTGTGCCGATTGTGAGTCTTTGTCGAACCGTCGGTGCATCGACAAACTTCTTCTAGCTGGGGCGCGCTCTACGGCGAAGCAAGCGGCCCATTGCCAGAGCCTCATGCGCACCGATCTTGCACCATACTTTAAGCATGATGACTAAATTCTTGCTTCCCATTTTCGTCGCCGTGAGCTTTTCAACAGCCAACGCTTCGAATGAAGAATTTTTTCCGGAATCGTTGGGCGATGTGCAAAAGCGCCTCCGTCTGGAACATGCGCAAGAGCTTTTAGGACGGCACTACGCCAAGAGCCTGGTGCGCAACGGAGAAAATATCAAAAAGATCAACTCGCAGATCTATCGATGGACGCGCGATCGCCTGCCTGCGAGATACAAAAAACAACATGCAAAAATCGCTCAGACGATTATCGATGAGAGTTTGAAGTATGGGTTTGACCCGGTCTTTTTGTTGTCGGTCATTCAAAGTGAAAGTCGGTTCAATCCAGATGCGCGCGGTGGGCACGGCGAAATTGGCCTGATGCAGATCCTGCCTCCGACCGGTTCATGGATCGCCGAGAAAGCAGGCATGAAATGGCAAGGTCCCGATACGCTGAAAGACAATATTTCCAATATCAAACTTGGTGCTGCGTATTTTGCTTTCCTGCGCGACCGATTTGATATGCACGCCCGACTTTATATTGCGGCCTACAACATGGGACAAAGAAACGTCGATCTTGCGCTGGATAAAAAAATCTGGCCAAAGGATTACCCAGGTCTCGTGATGAAAAACTACGTCGAATTTTATTCCTCACTGGGCGCGACGGCTAGTGAATCGCCTTCTGCTCCAAGCGCCGCGATACCTTCACAAATGGCCAGCCGATAAGAAAATAGATCGCGGCCGTGATCAGCCCGATTCCCAAATAGTCGAAGTAAGTCGAGGCCAACTGACTATAGGCGGCCGTGAGCTCCACCATCGTGATCACCGACACCAGGCTTGAGTCCTTTAACAGCGCGATAAAGTCATTGGTCGACGGTGGCAGCGCGATCCGAAAGGCTTGTGGCAATATCACGTGTCGCAAACTCTGCCAGTGCGAAAGTCCCAAGGCGCGTGCTGCCTCGTATTGCGTTTTCGGAATCGCCAAAATCCCAGCCCGATAGATTTCAGCCTCGCAGGCACCGTAGTTGAGCCCCAAGCCAACAACCGCCGCCACAAACGGGTGCATCTGAATGCCGACGTGGGGAAGACCATAAAACAAAAGAAACAACTGAATGAGCAGCGGCGTACCGCGAAAGATTTCGACGTACAGCGAAGCCAGTCGTCTCGCCCAGTGGGCGCCATAGAGTTTGGTCAATGCCGTTACCAGCCCAAATACAACCGCAATCGCCATCCCGACAAAGGAAACCGCCAATGTCAGTAGCGCGCCTCGGCCCAATATTGGAAGAAACGAAACATAGCGCCTCGCTTTTGCCGACCAACCGTATTCGCGGCGAAGCTCGGTCAAAAAGTCGTCATAAGCCGGCGTCGCGGTCGGTGCGGAATACGGCACTTCAAACGTCGCAGCCGTGGGCTCGTTCCACAGCGCCCAGCGTTTTAAAATCTGTTCGACTCGCCCCTCGCGAATCAATTCATCCAGTGCAAGCGCAACGGACGCTTGCATCGAACCATCTTCTTTTCGGATGGCAATGCCGTATTCGATGCGCCCGATCTTTTCCTGCAGAGTTTTTAATTTCGCGTTTGGGCCGGCGTAATACTTGGCAATCGGCTCGTCCAAGAGAACCGCTTCGATTCGGCCCATCGCAAGATCGTTGTAGGCATGAAGCTCCTCGCTATAGCTGACGACCTCCATTGGTTCTGACTGCTCTGACAGTGTTCGGTGCGCCAGCGACGCCGCCAAGGTGCCGACACGTTTCCCGGCCAAATCGGAAAGTTTCAAAATAGTTTTGTTTTCTTGCCGAACCGTCAAAACCAGATGAGTCACGTAGTACGGTTTTGAAAACGAAACGACGCGCGAGCGTTCGTCGGTGATCTCGATTCCGTTGATGGCAAGGTCATAGTTTCGTCCCTTGAGCCCCTCGACCAGCCCTTCCCAATTGTTTTGAATAGGCCTTGAGCGACGCCCCATCTTTTCCGCAAGCGCCGAGGCCAGTTCAGTTTCAAATCCAATCAGGTTCTGTGGGGCACGTGGGTCCTTAAAGACAAACGGGGCCCCGCTCTCTGCGTCTGCCGCCCAGCGAAGCTCCGGGCTCGCGACACCTACTTCCGCGAATCCTCCCAGCACAGCGAGCGACAAGAATGCGGGTGCAACAACACTGAAGAGCTTTTTTAGGAGGCCTTTGGTGGTGGCGTGCTTGGGCGACACAAGCACGTCGGCCGTAGCTCCCGATTCAACAACTTGTCCACGATCCAAGACATACACGCGATCAGCCACGGCGCGCGCAAAATCCATCTCATGAGTCACCACCACCTGAGTGAGGCCGTCGGTCTTCAACCTCTTCATCACCTCATGGACTTCATGAACCAAAGCTGGGTCCAAAGCACTAGTCGGTTCGTCATAGAGGATCACATCCGGCTGCATGACCAACGCACGGGCGATGGCGGCTCGCTGCTGCTGCCCGCCGGAAAGCTGATTTGGTTTTTTGGTGGCATGCTCAACGAGGCCGACCTTTTCGAGCATCGAAAGCGCTTGCCCCCTCACCGCCTCCAACCCCAGAACACGTGGCGCCAACATGAGATTCTGCTCAACCGTGAGGTGAGGAAATAGATTGAAGCTTTGAAAGACCATGGCGACTTTCCGACGCAAACGATTGAGTTTGTCTTCGTCCGAGACTCTCGCGCTCAACTGCTCGTTCAAGATTTCGATCTGACCTCGGTCAAAGGCCTCGAGCCCATTGAGGCAACGAAGCAGCGTCGATTTTCCAGAGCCAGAAGGCCCAATCAACGCAACAAGCTCTCCGCGCTTCACCTCAAGACTGAGTTCGCGCAGAACCACTTGGCCATCGAACGCCTTTTCCAGGCTCTCAACCCGAATCATTTCTTTTCGAGATCCGAAACTCGCTGCCGAAGCTCGACAGCGTTTCGTAAGACGGCCTGGTTTTTCATGTAATCACCAAGTGGCTGCAAAGGAAGACCGGCATAGGCACCAGGTTTTTCCACATCTTTGGTCACACCGGCTCGGTGCAAAAGTACGACATCATCCGCCACTTTCATGTGGTCGAGGATTCCCGTCTGCCCACTGGTGATGACACGATTTCCGATCGTCGTCGACCCGGCAACACAGAGCATGGCCGTCAACAAACAGTCCTGTCCGATTTTCACGTTGTGCGCGATATGACAGAGGTTATCGATCTTCGTTCCCGCACCGATGCGAGTCTCCTCATAGGCTGCACGATCGATGCAACATCCCGCGCCAACTCGGACACGGTCTTCAAGCACCACGATACCGGTTTGTGGGATAGCATGGCTCTTTCGGCTGGCATCCTGCGCAAACCCAAAACCTTCCGAGCCGATGACGGTCCCAGCTTCGATAACAACGTCGTTCCCGATTTGTGTGCCATAGCCGACGGTCACGTTGGGATGAATGACAACTCGCGAGCCGATCTGCACATCGTTTTCCACGACAACGCCAGCCATCAGCCGCGAACCCGATCCAACTTTCGTATTGGCGCCGACAACCACACGAGGCTCAATCACGGCGTCACTCGCAATTTCAGCCGAAGGGTGAACAACCGCTGACGGGTGAAGGCCTTCCCAGCCAGAGGCTGCGTAGTTCCTTCCTCCAAATCTCTGTTTCAAAAAGGCGTGTGCCAGCGGAACAGATTTGGCGATAACCACGCAGACACCGCTGATTTCCGCCAGAGCGCCACGAAGTTTTTCTGAGGTGACAACAAGTGTTGGTCGGTTGTTGGCGACTTGCGAAATGAAATCCGCCTTGTCGACGAAAACCAATGCTCCAGGGCCGCCGCTTTCAACCGCGGACACCGAGGATAGATTTTTCTCCTTGGGGTTTTCGCCGGGGGAGACGGTTTCGACCCAGAGTTTGAGTTCGGTCAAACTTTGAACGACGTCTTCTATAGAAAAGAAACTTTGTGTGGGCGCCTTAGAGCTCTTCATAATGCCCCAATCAAACCACTTGATTGGGGACTCGTCATCCGAATTGAAACCGCTAGAGCGGCGCACTTTATCGACGCGCCAGCTTTCTTCGGTTCTTGAGAATCGAACGCACCTGATCAAGCTCCGTATTCAGATACCCTTTGGCGTTCGGTGCAAGCTCAAGAAACTCCAGGATTCGGTACAGAGCTCGCGTGTATCGCTCCATCTTGATTTCCAAGCGGACCAACCCCGCCGTTGCCTGCACCGGAAGCTTGTTCGCCGGAGTGAATTCAATGGCCTTCATGTAGATCTCCATGGCCTCGCTCACCCGGTGTTTACTCTCCAGCAACACAGCGTACTCCAGGTGGGCCCGGATCTCGCGACCGCCATTTTTTACGTAAGACGAATAGGTCTCGATCGCCAAGTCGTTCTTCTGCTGCCTCAGCTGCAAAGACGCCAGCTCGGCAAGAGATTCGGGATTTTTGGATTTTAAGAACGATTGTAGGTAGGCATTTTCGGCACATTCCCACTGCCCCGCGGAGATACAGGTCTGCGCAAGATTCAAATAGCCGTCACTCGACAACATCCCGGTGACTTGCCCAAGCCGGTAAAATGGGATCGAGAACGAATCTCCACCCCACTTCACAAAATGCAGGGCAAAAACAAACACTCCCACTGCGGAGAAACCCATCTTGATGGCAGTCTGCAGATCGCGCTGTCGTTCGGTCTCGCGTTCAACGATACGATCTTTCCAGCCACACGTGCACATCACGACTGTTTCAGGATTCGGATTGTTGCGTGCATCGTTGCAGATCGCACAGAAAAGTCCTGAGTCCGTCATGATTTCCCCCTTTGGCCCTTTTCGCAAAAACTCATCACCCGCTGAAATTCAGAGGTGCTAGTGAGAGGGTGCAAGCAAGGGTCCACTCCCCACACTCCAAAGGCGCGACATTTTAGATGGGAATCAAATCCGAGACGCAAGAGTCAAAACCTTCGACACGTTCCACGTTTCGACTAAAGAATTTCGAAGTGTGAGGCCTTCACGACTATTTTATCGGCACCAGTTTTTGGGTGTGATCACTCGCCGGATGGCTCCTGCCTGCATATAGAGGAAGTCATTTTGAGTCGCTATTTTGAGACGCTTCTCACGAGGCGTGCTGGCGAAAATGGAACGAATCTGACCTCGTCCCTGGCCGTCTAGAACCAGTGACCCGCGATCACCAGCGAGCTCCCAACGGATCGTGCGATTGGTCAGCGGCGTCATGTCGTCGTAGCGAAGGGTGGTCGAAACCGTGCCTTCCGAGTCCCGGCAGAGAAGTTGAATCTGAATGACGACAAAAAGATTTTTTCGGCATCGATGAGTGGACGAATACCCGTATCCGACATCGCAGGTTGCAAAATCTTTTTCTTGGTAACCGTAATCCGAAAGTCCACGCGAAAGCCCCAGCGAACGCTGTAAGCCGTCGTAATCGATAATTTCGGCAGGCGCCTGTTCACGCTCGTAAGGACGCTTGTTGCGCAATTCGGGGAACAGCACTTCGTCTTGTTGGGTTGAGTCTTCTTCCGGTGTCGACGCACATGCTGAGAGCGTGAGCGCAAAAGCGAATATCAAAACTCGAAACAAACGATCTGCGATTCCCCTCATCCCCTACCTTCATCATATGGTCCTAGTTGAATCGGTATCCGAGTGCGGCACCCACTAGAACGTTGCTGCTAAAACTGACACTGTCGCCCAAGCCGAATAGGCTGGACGCTTCCAAAGACAGTAGCCAATTAGGACTCATCCAGATTCTCGTGCCCACGATGGCCTGTCCATAGTTATAGTTCGCGCTTTGAATAGTAAATGCGATCTCGCCAGTGTCCGTGTTACGAAAGTCCGCTGGGTCTGTGGATACCTGGACGAAACGCGCGGTCGCGTACGGTTCGAAGGTCCCGGCCAAGTAACTTGTCATGAGATCGAGATACATGTGATTGCCGCCAATGGAGCTTCCCGCACCAAGCGCGCCCGCAAGTGAAAACCCACCCGACTTGCCATTGATCACCGAATATTTCGCGCGAACGC
Organism: uncultured Pseudobdellovibrionaceae bacterium; assembly: GCA_934277865.1. GTDB lineage: Bacteria > Bdellovibrionota > Bdellovibrionia > Bdellovibrionales > JAMPXM01. The sequence continues at coordinate 7,463 of CAKQVW010000024.1, forward strand.
CGAAACTCAAGCTTTCGTACTGCATGCCGAAGTCGAAATTCTCGGTGATTCCGTAGTTCCATTTCGCAACGATACCGGCTTGGCCGTAACCACCAACCAATTCGTGATGACCCTCACCTACCGAGCGCGCGGTCTCGTGTTGCACCAAGGGCCCCACTGCACAACCACTCACCATCGCCATCATCACAACCAGTATCAAATTCTTCACTGTCTTCTCCTTCAGATCTCATTTGTTTCGCTGATTATAGTTATAGGAAGTCCATGGGCAATCCAATTGCCGCGAATCCCACCTCGAACCTAACCGTGGATCACGCTCATTGATTTCCATGCGCCACCTCGGAACCGATATAGAAAAACCATCGCCTGCAGGATGATGTAAACACTTGCCGCACCCCACGCCAGGTAAACCGCATTGGTGTCGTTGCGCGCAAGCCACGCCGGCATCACCATCAAAGGCCAAGGCATCGCAAGAGCCACGTACGTCACAAACTTTGTGTCGCCTGCCCCCTTAAGCGCAAACGAGAAGCAGAGGTTCATGCTGTCAAAACCGATGAAGACCGCAACAAACACCAACAGCACCGGCACGATTTTCGTCACTTCCGACCAAAGCGCAGCATTTGCGCTGTTCTCAAACCATCCCAAGTAGAATCCCGGCATGATCAAAAACGTGCTCGCAATTGTTAGAATGTACATCGCGCAAATCTGAAGACCGCTCCAAGTGGCCTTCTCTGCCAACTCTGGCCGTCTTTCTCCTAGATATCTTCCAACCTCGACCGACACCGCTTGCGCAACTCCCAGCGCCGGCAACACCGCCAACATCATGACCGTCGTCACGATTCCACTGCTGGCAAGCGCCGCCTCGCCCGAAGCCGTTCGCCCAAGTACAACCAAAAACGCGGTGAACGCCAAACCTTCCAGAGCCCACTGCATACCGCTAGGCACGCCGAATCTAACGTATCTCTTCATGAGATTCCAGCTCCACGCCCAGCCCGAACGCACGCGATATAAAACTTCGTTCTTGTTCTGGAACACAAGTGCAAATCCGACGACAGCCGAAGCCCAGTTGGCCGCCGTCGTGGCATAGCCGGCACCGGCAATTCCCATAGAGGGACTTCCCGCGTACCCAAAAATCAAGATGTAATTGAGTACGGCATTGACCACCAAACCCACGCAGTTGATCAAGATGATCACCTTCGTTCGTCCTAATCCGGTAAAAAACGCACTCGCGGCGGCCACGAATGCTGTCGGCATCGCGGAGTAGGTAAGACTGTCGAAGTATTCGACCTCGAGTTTCTGTAATCCCGGCGAATGCCCGACAAACTGAAAGAGCTCCTCGCTAAACGGAATTGTCAAAATCATCAGCGCGCCGCCAAAGATTCCCAAATAGACCGACTGCCAAAAGGCTCGACCTATCATGTGTTCTTCCTTGGCCCCAAGATACTGCGCAACGAAAGTCATCAAGTAGGCGGAGGTCTGTTGGACCAAGGCAAGCGGTGTCCAAAATATTCCGGAGACGGCCATGGCCGCACCCAACGCCTCGGTCGAGTACTGCCCTAGGATGACCCGGTCAATTGTCAGTTGGAGATTCCAAAAACCATTGGCGATGATCAACGGCCAAGCCAGCTTCAGAATAGCGGCCCATCGCTGCCGCCTCGAGAAAGATTCCATCGGAGCATTTGATCATGTATTCGATCAAATGCCAGTTAGAATTCGATCTCCATAGGGGTTCCGCCCTCCATCAGCGAGCGCAACAACAGACAGCGATCCGACTGGTCCTTGTTTGTCACACAGGTGTCGGCCAGCTGTTTCACGCTCGCCACACGCCGTCGCTCACTTTCGGCAAAGCGAACGATCTCCGAGCGAAAGGCTCCTGTGATCCCGGCTTCGCCGGATTCCGGCGTCTCGCCTCGGTGACAAAACCCGCAGGTGGTGGAGGTTCCCAGGCCGCTAGTGCGGATATGGTCCAGGCCTATGTTCGCCTGAATCGTCTCGTCGCTGATGGGAAATAAAAATTCCGCCCGCGTCGCCTGCGAGGCCGTTTTTAATGCACCAACTTCTAGGGTGTTTTTTGCGGTTCCATCCGGAACGATCGCCAAAATCAAACTTCCCACTCGAATCAAAATGCGTGGGTTCGACGAGCCGGCCGACGGCTGAGCGCTGGCAGCACTGACCCCAGCTTGAATCTTCAACGGCCGCGGAAGATTGGCGACGACGCAATGAATCTGCACCGGCTTGGGCTGCTCATTGAGATACGAAACCAAATCACCGAGGTTCCGAAATCCACTTTCACCTCGCCGCATCGCCGACGCGCAAGCCGCCTTCTCGCTCTCACTTAAATAAGACGAACCCAAAGACGTCAGGCCGTCGCTTGGCAGTTCAAAAGCTGGCCCACAGGCCTGCCCAAAGAACAGAGCTAACGCAAGAATCCCCAAAACACTAATGGAAGTTAAAATTCGTCGTTTCATCTACACCATTTCATCTGAAATTATATCGCGAATCCTCGAGAACGGAGGCTCTTGGACAAAATGCCCCAAGATCCTTCTCAAAGTGAGACGCCCTCCTTCAATGGCGCAGAATGCGCTGGATCTTCGCCCATAAAATCGAACACTCGCCAGTTCCGACATCAGCAGCACCCAACCGCTTGGCAATCTCCGATGTCCAACGCCCTTCTTTTTTTAGTTGAGCCTCTAGGTATCTGGGCGCCTGCTCATAAAACTGTTTGGTCAAAATGGGGTCTCCTACTTTTTCCACCGCCGTCCGCAGGCGTTCGTAGACCTCGACCGAACGAGGTCGAAACAATGGCGCAAATCCATCGGAGCCAAGAAGTCGCAGCGAACGGGTGGTGTCACCGAGGCCGATGATTCTCTCGGCCTCTTCCAAAACTCCGGGACGTTCGTAGATATCGACATAGTTAATCAGGTAGCGGGAACCATGACTTTGAAATCCGGTTGCATAGCGAATCAAATCTCCCGGACGGTCTTCAGCGAAAGCTTTCATCGCTTTGACAGCTTCAGGGCGGTTGTAGCTCCTCCAAACCGTCTCGCAATGCTCGCGATAGCTCGCCTCACCGCAAACGTTTAAACCAAAAACATCGGGCTCTAACTTTTCCGCAAGCTGCAAAGCATGCTCGCGAATCGTGGCGTTTGTATACATCATCGAAACTTTGACATCGGGCGCGATTGCCGAGGGAACCTCGTGCTGTGGATCGACTTTCACCAAGATCGCCTGGGCAACGACTCGATCGTAGGACTCCATACTCGAGATCGTTGGCAAAGCGGACTTAAGAGCGGACGCCGCGGCCTCACTGACTTCGCGACTTGCAGGTATTCCATGCCCCGAAGGGCCGAGCAACACTTCTCTTAAAGAATAAAGTGCCTTTCGTCTTTCATCGGGATTTTGTGATTTCAATCGCGCGCCAATAGCCTCAACGATTCGAATCTCATCGGACTCCTTTAAAGCACCCATGGATCGAAGCGACATGTATCCTGAAACATCCATGCGGTCTGGCCGACTCCTCAGGTAGTCGGCATACAGCCGAGACACACCTTGATCTCGACGACCAGAGGAAAACCGCATCTGTTCGTTGATCGCCGTCCAAACAAGATCCGAGGGATTGTCGTCGAGCACACGTTTGATCACCTTCCAAACTTCCTCAAGCCGACTCTCGTCTTTGAGAATTCGTGCAACGTGCGCCCGCACCACTTGTCGATCCGAGGACTTCATCGCTTGGCGGAACCTCGCTTCAATCGCCTCGTCGATTTCCGCCTTCGGCAAAACGTCACGGAAATCTCCCAGTATGTAGGGGTTGTAGTGCTTGATGCGTTCAATGATCTTCGGATTCCTTTTTAAAATCTGCCGAACCTCCGAACGCATCTTTTCGGACGAGACCTGCTCGTCGCCTGTGACCAGGGAAATCGCTTCGCGAAGCTCCGACTTCACATCTTTGGCGTGTTCTTTGAGTTCGTATCGATTGGGAGAAACTTGTCGAATCAAAGTGTGTTTATCTCGGATCGGGCGGTCATAGATATTCTGAAGCATGAAACCACGGTCACCCACGGGAAATTCCAAAACGGGATCGTACTGGTCACCTGCATCCAGAAGTCTCAGCATCTGAAGCCGACGATACCCTTCCATCACGGTTTGCATCTTCTTGGCGTCAATGCCTTCTACCGAAAAATGAATATGAGTGGCGGCATTGCTTCGTTTCATCTGCTGCGGAACCTGCAGCTGCGTCTTAAGGCCGGTGGTTTTTCCGACTTCGTCCAGTTTTGTCTCGAAAACACCGAGATCTTTCTCCGGCTCCTTCATCGCAATTTCAACACTCAGGCGTTGTCGACTACGGCTCGGACCACGGCCGTCGAAGGCGTCCTGCGGCCGCGTCGCCCCATCAAATGAATATGAAACTTCATGCATCCACTTGGGTGCATCTGATTTTGGCCGAAGATACACCTCCAGCGCCGAGGTCGATTTGGTTTCGGCCGGGATTCGAGTTTCAATGACATCCGCAATCACTCGCGCTGGCACATGTCGAAGTGCGATCAGCTTGGCGCGCTCGTCCTTAGGAAGCGCTTTCCATCGTCTTGCCAACAACGCCCAGTCGGTCCCTTTTGGAAGCTCAAACCCCGTTCCCGAAATCTCAAACGCACGCCCGCCTGTTGGATCAGCGGGACGCACATCCCTTGGTGCCAAAATTCCTGATTCGGTCTTCACCATGCGGGGCACTGGTGTGGCCTTTGGTTTCATGTAATCCGGAAGAATCAGTTGCGGAGCGGGAACATCGGTCTCGATCAATTTTGGCTTCAGCGTGAGACCCTCCACCAACGAGCGCTTCAGATCTCCTTCAGGCAGGGACTCAAGAACGCCGGGGTAGGTGATATAGTCGTCAAGAATGCCAACCTCGAGAACACCGATCCATGTTCGTGGATCAATTCGCAGTCGAGACTCGAGGCGCTCGATATCAAAATAGGGAACCAAATTCGCAAGATGCTGCGTCCCCAGTTCAAAATCAAAACCAAAAAGCTGGCCACTTCCTGACGCGACTTCTGTTGCCGAATTCGCCTCAGCCAGATTTTGCTGCATGGGAATAAAAGCCAGAACCAACACGAGCGCGAGGACTTTCTTGAAAGTCCTCCGTTTCAGTAACGAAATTGCCGAGAGGTTTCGCGTCGTCATCTCTAACTAACTCATCGGAATTTCTAGCGGACTTCGAAAGCAAAGCGCAGCTGCGCTCCACGTAGACCGGCCCAAAGCCTTGCCAGCTGCGGCGCATTCGGCAAATGCATAATAAGTAATTAAAAAGGGGCTTTCGTTCTAGGTCTCCTTCGACTAACTAAGGCCTCGTTCTTTCTAACGAGGGGTTCAAACATGACTTTCCAACGCTCAACCGCCGCACTCACCACCTGCGTTCTGATTCAGGTGTTTCAGATGTTGCTGCCACTGCACGCGGACGCGAAGATTGAAGCGCTTTTTCATCCCCACGACCCGACCTTGGAGAAGATCGCAAGCTGGATTGAAGAGGCCGAAAGTCGAGTCGATATCGCCATGTACAACATGGACACAACCGATGGCTCACCCGTCATCCAAACTCTGAAGTCGGAATCGATTCAGGCACGGCTGCAAAGTGGCGAGCTACAAATTCGACTGATCTTTGAAGGTTATGGCACGTCTGCCGAAAATGCCGTCAAGATGCAAGCTCTTGAGGATCTTGGCCTTGATGTTAGGTTTCTGGGGCGAAGTGTAAAGGTTCATCACAAATTTGCGGCGATTGATACTGGGCTTCGCAAAGAACGTGTGATCTCCGGTAGCGCCAACTGGTCGCTCAGTTCGTATCGCAACTACAACGAAAACATCCTGTTCTTCGAAGGCGAGGCCGAGGCCAGCGACCAGTTCCAAGAAGAGTTCAATCGCCTTTGGGAGAATTCCAAATCCTTTGGACACGATCTCCAATTTTCGAATATTGAATCCGGCTCACGCGACCAACGCGATCTCGTATTTCACTTTAATTCCCTTCGGCGACTTCGTCTCACACAAGACCATGAGTTGCTCACCGAACAAGTCGTGCGGGTGATCGAATCCGCGAGTTCACACATCGAGATCGCAAGCACGCGTATCCGATTGCTTCCCGTGCTTGAGGCGGTCCAGGCGGCTGCCGAGCGGGGTGTGCGCGTCAGGATCTTGATCAGCCAAGACGACTATCGCGATCTCCACAAGCGAGCCTCGTACCTCGAACACGAGAACATCGAGGTGCGAGTGAAGTTCTACAATCTGAGACCCGGTGAATACCTGGCGTTTCAGATGCACAACAAGTTTATGGTAGCTGACGGCGAGACCGTCTTAACCGGCTCCTTCAACTGGTCGGAATCGGCAGAGAAAAACCACATCGAAAATCTCGTGGAATTCAAAGGCCGAGCGGGAAAATCAATGGCAGGCGTCTTCGCTCAGGAATTCGAAATGTTGTGGGACATGGGACGCGACAAGCTGGCCGGACTAAAAACACGCTTGGCTGAAATGAAAAGCTCTGGTCGACTGCCCCGTTGCGGCTTTAGCCCGATCGCGATGCAGCCTAGCGAGGTTCGAAGTCTTCTGCGCTCGCATCGAAAGTGTGAGCTCTAAAATCGAATTTCCACGAGGGCCAAAAGCTCTGGCGGAAGCTTCTGATAGATATGGTTCAGATGCGTGCGGACCGTGCTGAGAGAGATACAAAGCGTATCGACGATCTCCTTGTTTGATCGCCCTTCTAAGAGAAGTTGAAGCACCCGTTTCTCCATGCGAGTCAGCGAAAGCGACTTCACGGACTCCATCTTTCGCTCGACGAGATCCTGTTTGTCGTAAAAAATCGTGGTCAGAAACTCTTGGTCATTCAAGAGGACCGCATCAATCAAATGGCCGTTGGACTGAATACCTGTTCGCACGCGAACGCCCTCATCCAAGACAGGATCTTCAGGATGAAGTGCAAGTCCGTCCATGCAGCCGGTTGAACAGGTTTTGCCGGTGACGTCTCCGCAGATCTGTTTGCAGAGCGAGTTTTGAAACAAGACCGTTCGATCCAACGTTTTTATACAAAGTCCCATCTTCCGGGACTGCGACAGGGAATCCGTCAGCTCAGTCGATGCCTTTTTCATGATCGGCCTCCACCAAAAAGTCTCTCATAGATGTGGAGCAGAAGTTTCAGGTATTTGTGTGTTGGGACAAAACACCTCGAATTCCTCGAAATTCAACCCCCCATGTCGATTGAGATCTCAACGGAATCTGTTGAGCCTAAGAGGGCTAGTTTCATCCTCGACAAGAAAACATCGGAGATCTGTCATGCTCATCGAAACCACCACCGCGCGTCCTTCGATCCCACGCCCTTCCAGCCCACCCGTCCGTAAGCCGCAAACCGTCTTTGTCGATAGCTTTTCCAAGGAGGTTTTTGACCAAACCTATCGTTTTGCGACCGAGTCCGATATCAACGAACGACACTTCAAAGTGGCACTGGACATCGCGTCTGTCGAACGACCTGAGATCCAAAATTTCTGGGCGAATAAGTTTGTCGACCTTCTTGAGGACTTTAAATTTGTGCCCGGCGGCCGCATCACTTCCAACGCCGGCACCGGTCTAAAGGGGACCACCTATATCAACTGCTTCGTCAGTGGATTCCGCGGCGAAGATCAGGATTCGATGACGAGCATCATGGACGAACTTCGTCGACAGGCCTTTATCCTCAAGTCTGAGGGAGGATATGGATTTTGCGCCGACGTGCTTCGTCCGCGCGGCACCTTCGTCAATGGCATCGGAGGCGACTCGCCTGGTGCAGTAAAACTACTGGAGATGTGGGACACACAAAGCGGTGTCATCACCGCGGGCAGCGGACTCGAACGAAAAGAGAAAAAGGGGAAAAACAAAATTCGCAAGGGCGCTCAGATGGTGACCCTCTCGATTTGGCACCCCGACATCGTCGAATTCATTGGTGCCAAACAAACCTCCGGCCGTCTCACCAAGTTCAATATGTCCGTACTTGTGTCCGATCGTTTTATGAAGGCCGTTGAGAATCAGCTACCTTGGACTCTCGAATTTCCGGACATTGACGGCGCTCGCGAAGAATACCGCAAACACTGGGACGGGAATCTCGACTCCTGGAAAGCCAAAGGGTATCCCGTCGTTGCGTATAAGACCTATGAAAAAGCCTCGGAGCTCTGGGATCTCCTGATGAAGTCGACGTACAACCGAAACGAACCCGGAGTGTTGTTCATCGACACCATCAACAAACTCAACAACCTCTACTATTCCGAACATATCAACGCCACCAACCCCTGTGGTGAACAGGTACTCCCCGTCGGCGGCAGCTGTCTGCTTGGTTCGATCAACTTAACAAAGTTTGTGAACTCAAAAACCGCAGATTGGGACTACGAGAAACTTCGCACGTACATCCCCATCGCCGTGCGCTTCATGGACAACGTCAACGACCGTTCGCAAGCACCGCTCCCCGAGCAGCTCGAAAACATGCAGCAAAAACGACGGATCGGCTTAGGCATTCTAGGATACGGCTCGGCGTTGATGATGCTCAAAGTGCGATACGGTTCGGACAAGGCGCTAAAACTGACCGAGGAGCTTGGGTCGTTCATCATGAACGAGGCGTACCGGGCGTCGGCGGATCTCGCCCGAGAAAAGGGAGCGTTTCCCCTCTACGACGCCGACAAATACTTGGCTGGTCAGTTTGTTCGCCGCCTCCAACCCGAAACCCGCGCGCACATCAAAAAACATGGGATTCGAAATAGTCACCTGCTATCCATCCAGCCCACTGGCAATAGCTCAGTGTTGGCAAACAACGTCTCCGGCGGGCTCGAGCCGATTTTCATGGCCGAGTACACACGAACCGTGATCCAACCTTTCGCCCCAAGCGGACTCGCGGTTCCAACCAACGTCAACTGGTCAGCCAAAACCTTCACGACAACCGGAGGCACGTCGAAGTGGGAATGGATCAAAGAGGGGGACGAAAACCTGCTTCGCACGCGCTTTGACGACGCCGTCTGGAAGTTTGACCAATCACGTGGTCTGCTTAAGGAAACTCAGATCAAAGACTTTGCGGTTCGCTATCACGAATCACTGGGAACCTGGGACAGTCGCGCCGATTGGGCGTCTACGGCCTACAACCTCAAAATCGAGGATCACGTTCGCACGATGGAAGTGCTGTCGCGCTTTGTCGATGCCGCCATGTCAAAGACGGTCAACGTAC
>CAKQVW010000025.1 GCA_934277865.1 uncultured Pseudobdellovibrionaceae bacterium
AGCGTTCCAAGAATTTCTTCGAGACCGATTTCCAGTGTCAGAACACCTTCGACCTGATTCTTTTTCGCTGCTTGCTCGCTCCTTCAACGGCTCGAGGCTCGTAATAGGTCTTGGCTGCGAGATCCTGCAAAAGACGCTCGGACAGTCGCGCCTCAAGCCCCGCAGGCACATATCGTCTTGCACTTCGAGCGACGCCGATTTTGCTCAATCCCAACACACGAATCGAGAGCTCTTTTGCATTCGCACTTATTTTAACGGGATCTTGTTCCTCGGGCCCCTCATCGACAACTTCGTCGTTGGTTTCAGCCTCATCAGCTTCAAGCTCGTCGTCTGACTCAGCACTCTCGGCGGCTGGAGGTGCCGGTTTTTTTGCTGCAGCTTTGGCCTTGGCCGCCGGCTTAGGTGCACGCTTGACTGGTTTTTCTTTCGCCTTTGGAGCTGGCTTCGCTTTCGCCTTGGCGCGAGCCGCCTTTTTTTCCTGAGCCTTGGTCGGCTTCTTGACCTTCGACGACGCTTTTTTACTCGGTCTTACAACTGCCCCTGGGGTATCGGAGTCCGTCGAAGGAAGACCACCTGGATCCGCCATGTTTTCAATTTCGTCCGGCGTCGGCACATCCTCGTCTTCCGCAAATGCCGCAGGACCCCAGCTCATCAAGCCAAGAGTCAAACCTGTCGCAAGCAAAATCCGAAGGAGCGCCATAGGTGATAGACTAGGGTGTGCCAATATTTTGTCAATCAACTCTGTTCGATTGATGAAGCAAGAAGATTGACCGGACGTTTGCACATCTGAACACTAGAAGATGTGAACATTCTGATTGCGGCACTTTTAGTATTCGTTATTGATGCGACCTTCAACGCGTCTCAAGCAAATGCCGCTCTCACACTCTCTGCCCTTGCCGACAACGTCCCGGTCTACACCGGCCCCAGCGAACGGTTTCGGCTTTTAACAGTGCTACCAGCCAAAGCCGAGGTGAAAGCCGCAAATCAAATCGTGACCAGCGACGCGGGACGATTCTATCGCGTCGTCGTCAAACTGGGCGAAAATATGAAAGGTGTTGGATTTATTCCGGTCAACGCTCCGATCAAAGTTGGCGGCGAAGACGAGGACGAAGACGATCTTTCGAAGTATGGAGCAGTTGCACTTATCAGCCGGGCCGCTCAAGTCACCTTTGGAAATTACAGAGACAAACAGTCGATGTGGACAGCAGGATACATGCACTACCTAAGTCCTGGTTTCTACGGAAAGGGCATGGTTGGCCAGTGGATCACACCGACCACCAACGCGTCCCTGGTTGGGGCCGAGATCGGAAACGACTCCCTGCTTGTTGGTTCCTTTTCTGGCTTCGTGTCCTACGGTTTGGGGCTGCTTAGCCCAGGCAACGACAACACGCTCTTTGCCGGAAGTGCAAAGATGAACATCTTCATGAACGCCACCCTTGGAGTTCGCTACAACATCGAGGGCTTTGCCTCGGTCGCCCTCGCCGGAACTCAAGTGGCCTTCTACAATCAAAACAACAGTATGGTTTCCAACGGCGTTCAACTCAGTCTCGAGGTGGGCCTGTGACACGCATGACACGTCTGACTTTCACGTTCCTCGCCGTTTGTTTCTCCAGTCCTTCCATTTCGCAAGCAGAACGTGAGTTTTCCTCTGTTGTGCGAATGTATGACGATAGCCGCACACGCGTCATCTCTCCTGCCATCGAAGTCGGTTCGACGTTCAATGAAGACCGAATGAAAGTCGCCTTGCATGCGACTCAAGACGTTCTGACCAGCGCCTCAAGCGAGGTGAGAACCTTCTCGTCAAAGGGCGAGATCGAAGATCTTCGCAACGAGTACTCCGTCAACTTTGAAACCCAAATCCCGGATGGAACCCTCAGCCTCGGCGTGGTGACATCGGACGAAAAAGACTATAGCTCGCGAGTCATCAGTGCAGGTGGCACGCGCGAGTTTTTTACGAAAAATACGGTCGTCGGTTTTGGCTTTTCATCTGGAAGCGACGTCATCACAGCGACTGCGAACGCGGCGTTTCGAGAGACTAAAGAACACCAGAACTACTCGCTCTCGCTTTCACAAATTCTGTCGAAAGAATCACTGATTCAATTGATCTACGATTTCCGAGTGGAAAACGGCTACAACGCAAGTCCCTACCGACGCGCAAAACTCATCACCGGCACTTCGATTAGTGCTCTGAACGAAAACCATCCCCGCACACGCAATCGTCACGCAATCGGATTGAAGTACAATGTCTACGTACCGAAGTTAAAAACCTCGTTTGCGACTTCCTATCGCATCTACCAAGATAGCTGGGATGTTCTCTCCCACACCCTGGAAGAGCGAATGACCAAAGAGTTCAGTCGAAAATTTGAAGTGGCGTTGAGCTTGCGCTATTACATGCAATCAAAAGCGAAGTTCTACCAAGACTACTACCGCGGTGACCCCGGAGTGTTCTATTCCGGAAACAACACCCTTGCGACGTACAACTCTTATACAGTTGCACTTCGGCCGGCTTACAATTTGACAGAGAAAACTAATTTATCTCTCAAATTGGAATACTTCGGACAAAAATTTGATGATGCGACCGATGCGGGTAATCTTTCGACTCTTTCTGACGATAAGAAGCTCGAGATCTCGGCGTTTGTCGTAGGGCTTGGTCTTTCGACAAAATTCTGATTTCTGTTATACTACCAGTGGGGGCACACATGATTTCATCTCGTTTTGAGACGCTCAAGCGTTCGGCAGCAATGTTTTCCGTGGCGCTTGGTTTGGTTTTATCATTGCCAGCTGAGGCGAAGTTGAAAGAGGGCGACGAGTTCCCTGTCATCAAAGTCTCTCAATTCGCCGGAAAACCCAAAGTGGATATGGCCAAAAAGCTAAAGGGCAAAGTCGTGATTGTCGACTTCTGGGCCAGCTGGTGTGAGCCATGTAAACTCGAGCTTCCAGCTCTCGAAAAGCTTCACAAGAAATACAAAGGAAAGCTTACGATCATCGGTGTCAACGTCGATGACGACGTCAACTCGGCTAAGGGATTCTTGAAAGATCACCCGGTCAGCTTTGATCTCGTCTATGACAAGGGCCAAAAAATCGCAGGCGAAATCGGAATCGAAAAAATGCCAACGTCGTTCATTCTTTCCAACGGAAAGATCGTGAAAGTGCACGAAGCTTTCCGTGCCGGCGACGAGAAGAAGATCGACGCCGAGGTTAAAAAGATCCTCACAGGAGGTTGATCCATGATTCGACAAGCCACAACGAAGCTCGTGATTCTATCATTGGCTACAGTAGCGCTTCTCACGCTGCCTGGATGTGGTTTACTCGGACGGCGGGTCAGCGCCTTTGAACGCGGAACGCTTTCAAAAAATGGCATGCAGCTGGTTGGCGCTCCTAAAGAACAAGCAAGCGTCAACCATATGCTGAACGCAAGAGAAGGCTCCGTCGGAGGATTCGGTGGAGCCGGGGGCGGTTGTGGTTGTAACTAGGTCCATTCGCGCTGTCTCGACCTTGGCAATAGCAGCCTTCGTTTCCGGTTGCTCGGTCGACCTTTCCAACACGACGCCCGGGGCCTCGACAACCGGTGCCTGCGGCACAGCACCGACGCAAGCTCTCGCTGACATTCAACCGATCATCGAAAACTTTTTGAAGACGAGCTGCGCGACCTGCCATGGTGTCACAACCGGATCCGTGCAAACTGGCTTCTACACTCCCGACATGGGATCCGATTCCAACGATCCTGCTGTTCAGCAGTTCGCCTACACCCAGCTCTGCGCTCGAGGTGGAAAAGCAGTTTCAACGAAGGTTGCTCCAGGCAATGGACACGGCGGTGGCGAATTCACCGACCCGAACTTTGACAACTTTCTTAACACCTATTTCTGAGCAACGACGTTCGTCGTACAAACTTCATTCACTTTTTTCCGGATCCCAACCGTCACCGAGAAATCAATCCACAGCATGGCCTACCAAACCTTGCGCCGACTGGGTTCCAGAGTTTTTCGCGCGACAGAATCTCCGAAATCGCATCGGGATGAGACGGACTCTGACCAGGAGATCACAGAGCGTGAGGCGCCGCTCACACTTCGATGTCAGTTCTAAATTCGAGTCAACATTGGCGATTTCAACATACCGTCAATGAACTAAGCAATTGTCAGAACATGAACAGATGTAAATCAACCTATACGCTTATGCTCTAAAACGTCACGGCATCAGCTTTGCTCTACTCTTACTCAGGGATTGCACCGTTTGTCCGATTGTCTTTGGGGGGTACGATGAAAAAGTCTCGAACTGAGACCCTTAACGGGTTCACAAATCTGGGAGTCGCCTTAGCTGGCGCTACTCTGTCAGTTCTTGCCGCTCCGTTCTTTACGTCAACAGCAACAGCGCAGGTGACACCAATCCCGGCTGTCTCACCAAATCCAAACGCGGAAATCTCGGCGGAGCGCCGTCGGGCTCAAAAAGTTTTTCAAGCCATCACTGGTGTGAAAGTCGCGATCGACGACTCACGACTCGTTCAGATGGAAGCTTTATTAAAAGCAGGCAACCCTCGAGCCGCTGCGGCCGTCGCTTCTTCAGATCCTTTGTTCTTAGACGTTCAAATTCGAGACGTGGCTAAGATCATGTCGACGCGCGAGCAGTCGATTCGTGCACCGATGTCGGACTTTGTAGCCTCTTTCATCGGTGTCGTTCGCGACAGCGATACAAGAAGCGCAAAAGAGCTCCTAACGGGCAACTTCTACTACCGCGTCGATCCGGCTATCATTGCAACTCTGCCCACCAACGCGACAATTCGTCAGGCGGAGCAGGCAGATATCATCCAAAGCAACAACCACTATCAGGATCTCGAGACCCGCAGACTTTCGCCATCGGCAGTTTTGATCGCGGCGTCTCCACAGCGCGCCATGCAAGCCGGTGCAGTGGTTAATCATCCAGATCCAGCCGGTCTTTTGACGTCGCGTGCATTCGTTGCGGCACATGCTGTAGCCGGTACCAACCGACGTCCCGTCGAAGAAATGATGCAAGAGTTCATGTGCGTGAAGATGGAAGAATGGGCGGACGGAAATGCTCCAGACGACCGCGTCTCACAAGACGTCACTCGTACTCCATCAGGAAGCGTCAACCTCTACCTCACGACGTGTAAGACATGTCACACAGGTATGGATGGTATGCGCGGAGCATGGGCGTTCATCGACTTCGCGAACAACGCACAGACGATTTCGACCAACGTACTCGGCAAAATGACTCGTAACCAGACGGAATATCCGCAAGGTTACCGCATCACCGACAACAGCTGGGTGAACAACGCGATCTACGGCAAAAACGCTGACCAATTCGGCTGGAGAAGTTCGCTCTCTGGTAACGGCATCGGCGGCCTTGCTCGCATGGTTGCTGACTCCCGCGGATTCTCGCGCTGTATGGTCCGCAAAGCGTTCCAAGCAGTGTGCCGTCGTAGTCCGCTCGCTGGTGAGGAAAGCCTTGTTCGATCGCTCGCCGATCAGTTCGAAACCGACGGCTATCACATGCGCCGCATGTACGAGAACGTCGCAATCAATCCCAACTGTGTGCAGTAAACAGGAAGAGATGAGGTTATCGCCATGAAAAACTTTAAAGAAATGACGATCTCACAAAAGCGAAAATTATTAGCTTCAACCGGACTTCCGATGGCTGCATTAGTACTCATCATCGGTTTTCAAAACTGTAGCCCGGGCTTGGTTCAAAGTACCAAGGTGGATTCTTCCGGCCTAAGCAGCAACAACCCGCTTAATATCGACGAGGACACAAAGCCAGTGACCACTGTCAATTCGGAAAACTTGCTTATTTCGATGCAGTCACTTACCGGAGTTGAAAACATCTCCGCCCGAACGGTCACAGCCGGTAACAACGCAAAGGCGAAGATCTCCGAAACAGGCAAGGTGGATTCGATCAACGGCCCAATGTGGCTATCGATCACGAATCTTGGCGGCGAAGTCTGTCTCGATTTGATCACCGAGGAAAAGGCAAAACCTCAGGGCGAACGTCGCTTCTTCAGTCAGGTGAATTTCAATGCGGCTCCAAGCGCGATGACATCCGAGATCCGAGACGACGTTATCCGTCGTATGGCGAGGAACTTCTGGGGTCGAAATGAGACAGCGGCAGAAAGAACTGTTCTCAAATCGTCTCTAGATGAAGCACTGGCTCTTCCTCGTCGAAACGGAGTTTCAGACGCGGTCGAAACGGAAGATTCATTGATTTTCGCATGTACCGCCATGTTGGCCTCTCTGGACGCAATGAAGTTTTAGAGGATTTTGAATTTCAAAAACTGAATTTTTTGTCGATTCGAGCCGATTAGAGTTTGCAGGTAACTTGGGGGATTTATGAAAGACCGCAAAGACGATAATGTGATAGTGAAGAAGGTCGTCGAAGAAGCAACTGGGGAAGAGCGTATCGTGACGCTTCACAAGGATCACCCCAAACCGACGACTCGCCGTCAATTCCTGTCAAGCGGCCTTCTTGGCTTCTCAGGATCGTTGATGGCCCCATCCATACTCAACGTCCTGGCGAGACCCGAGTTTGCATTTGGTCAGGCAGATCAGTCATGTGCAGTCGCAGGATCTGGTCTTCCCGCTTTTATCGTCGTGAATCTCTCTGGAGGAAACGCGATTTCGGGCAATCTTCCGCCCCTTGGCGAAGATCGCGAGCCACTCCCAAGGTACGACCTGTTGGCACTCGGACCAAACGCCGATGTATTCAGTAACGATTCACTTGGCTCAAACTGGTTCCAGCCAGGCGTGAGAATCGCAGGGACTCGTAATGCGGGCGTGTTAATGGGACACATGTGGCTCGGCGTGGGGCTAAGAGCCTCTCAAACGACGATCGATAAAACCACACTTGTGAATGCCTGTACGGCATCAGGCGACGACACTTCAAATAACCAAGCCGACCCTACGGGAGGCGTGCTTGCGGCGGGCCTTAACGGCGACGTTCTGCCTAACCTCGGAACCCGTGACGGCACGGGCACTGGCGTTGGTCAGCAGCCGGCCATCGTGCGCCCCAGCGCTCCACTGATTGTTCGAAACTTTACCGATATCACAGGGGCGCTTGGCCCAGCTGGAACACTTGCTTCTCGTCTGACTCCAGATCGCCGCTCGAAGCTTTTACAGTTAGTGAATTCTCTCTCTGGCTCGCAAGCACGAACGGTAGCGACACCCGGAAGTGCAACAGGTACGATGCTCGCAAAAGCCGTCGAGTGTGCGACCGGTAAGAATATCGAGCTCGCGACTCAAGACGTCGCATCTGCCGTCGACCCAGGGCTCGACCCAGGTGTTGCAGCCGTGTGGGGTATCAACCCTGCCAATAAAGCCGGTGCAACCTACGCGCAAGCGGCAATGGTTTACAATGCCTTGAAGGGCAATGCCGCGACGTGCTCGATCGACCTTGGTGGAAACGACTACCATGGTAACGGTCGCGCGAATCAAAACACAACGGACCAAAGAAACGGCGAATTGATTGGCCGAATCTTAGAGACCGCCGCGGTGATGAGTAAACCTGTTTTCATTTACGTGGTGAGCGATGGTTCGGTCAGTAGCCCTCGGGACTCCGCTTACGGCGTTGGTGCGACGAATGACTCCGGAACACGAGGAGAACTCTTGTTCCTGGCCTATCATCCAAATGGACGGCCAAGAGTTAAAGACGATCGTTTCAAACACCAAATCGGCTTCTACACCACCGGACAGGGCGCATCTGACCAAACAGTTGTGGGAACCGTTCAGAAGGGTGCTGCCGCGGCCGTCGCCAACTGGCTGTCATTTGCCGGCGGAAACAACCTGAGTAAGTTTGAATCGATCTATCCAGGACTCTTCCAGCGCTCTGAGATCGACGGCGAACTGGTGCGTATCGTTCCGGGATAACGGCGATCGGCGACACACCAGAGAAGCCTGAAATAGCGGAACGTCGGATGGGCAAACAGGGGGCAAGATATGTCTGAGAATTCTCTCGAGACATTGGAAAAAAAAGACTCAAGCGGAGCGAGTGGGCAAAAGCCTGCTCGTTCTTCCCGTGGCTTTGCTCACCGCCTCTTGATCGGACTGGCGTCCGCGACCTGCATTATCTTCTATCAGAACTGCGGAACAGATTTCGTTCCGCTTGATGAATCGGCCCTCTCTGGGCTCGGAAAATTTGTCTGCGGGTCGACACTCGAAGAAACCTTCGCCAAGACGTATCACCCATTTGTCGTGCAAAACTGTGCGGGTTGCCACGGCGGTGCGCAGTCACCACGCTTTGCTCTCAGCGACTCGAGTCTCGCTTACAACGACTTCATGCTCACCACGCAGAGTACGTTCCGAACCTACGCCCTGAACCCTAGTCATGGTGGCGCGGCCGGTGGACCAAAGAACGAAGCGGCTGTCACCTTGGCAGAATCAAACTTTAATAGCTGTAAGCCCAACGGCGGCGACGACGATGATAGCAACACGATCACCGCACGCACCCAGCCACTTGCACTCAATGCAACGGCAGCTCTTCAGGTTCGGTTGTACAACAACCTTGGTGGACAATTGCAGATGGGCAATATGAACCTCAGCGGGGCCCAACTCGACTTCCAAGTGCGCGTCGACACGACCATCAACCCGCCGGCTTACGTCATCGCCCGACCACGCCTGCAAACTGGTGCGGCCGCAATCCGCGTCAAGGGCATTTATATCCTGATCAACGGCGTTCGTATTCAAACCGCAAATGCCTTCATCAACCTCGATCGAACAATCGCGGCCAACACGACGCTCGCCAATGGGACTCTGGCTCCGGGATCGGCGATCTTCGAATACCCAGGTGCTCAGCCGACAACCGACACCGTCCAGTTTGAATTCGAATTGCTCGCGCCTCAGTGATCTTAGAACAAAAATCGACGTAAACTGGGGAGGTATGAAAACCTCCTCATTTCGTTTCTGGGCCTGCCCAGCAACGGGACAGCCACTGCTGGACGAAGGACGAGAGCTCAGGTCGGAGACTTCTCCAGATCTGATTTATCCCAAAATTGGTGGCGTGCCTTGGCTCTTTCCTGATCCCCGCTTTGTGTTGGCCAATTGGCGCGAACGAATCGACTACTTCCTAGAAATGCGCAGCCAAGAAATCGAAGAGTTGAAGGGCTCCATCAAATCGACGGCCTCTCCGCTAACCAAAGCTCGCCTGGAAGCGCTTCGACAGTCAAAGATCACTCAGCTCGAACTGCTTAAAAAAGTGCTCGACCCAATCAAGCCGGGCACCAAGCTCTCTCTTCCAAAAAAGCAGGCTTTTGGCTACCGCTTGCCTTTCAACCAAGGACTACTTGGGTATTTCCCGAATTTAGCTCGCGATTGGGCCATCGGTGCCAATAATTTCGAGACAGAAAATATAACTCTGCTCGAGGCCGTGCTCGCCGTCACACCGGCCGCAACCAAAACGTCCATGGCAACTTCGAATCTCAAAATCGCAGTGCTCGGCTGCGGAGCGGGCCGGCTCCCTTACGACATCGCCAAGATGTATTCCAATTGTCAGGTCATGGCCGTCGATATCAATCCGCTTCTGTTGCTGGCAGCTCAGCAAATCAATTCCGGCGCAAAGCTCAAAGGCATCTATCCGACGGTCTCACCGAAGGACCGCATGCAACCAGCGCTGGAACTTGAACTTGCAGCGCCCAAGGGGCCTGCGACCAATTTGGAATTTGTGTTTGCCGATGTGTATGCGCTTCCATTTTTGCCCGCAAGCTTCGATGTCGTTATCACCCCGTGGCTCGTCGACATTCTGCCGAGACAGTTTTCGCAATTGACGGCCTCGATTGCGCAGATCACAAAACCAGAAGGGATCTGGATCAACTGCGGAGCATGGGCATTTAATTTTCAGAATGAGGAAGATAACCTCAGTCTCGCGGAAGCCGAAGAAGTGGGATCCCAATCAGGTTGGAACCCGCTTACGAGCCAACTCATAGAAACGGCGTACCTGCAAACCGAGATCGATTCACACCGTCGATTCGAAACCATGACGGCTTTCGCGTGGCAACGTAGTGGAACACCTGTCACCTACGATTCACGCGCGCGTCTGTCCGACAAAATCGAGTGGCTCACCAACCCCTCGCTCCCCATCCCGCGACTGCCCGCCTTCGCACAAAGCATCGAATCACTTTCGACAATGACTTGGGTGCTTTCACAGGTGGATGGCAAGCGAACGCTGACCGACCTCATCGCCACACTCTCTCAGCAAAGCGGCCTCGATCAGGATGCCGCTCGTGACGCTTTGGAATCTTTCTTTGATCGCTATCTGAAGGACCGCACGTTCCGCGAACGGACCTAGGGCGACGCTACGGCCGCTGGCCTGCGCTGCTTTCTGCGCAGGGGCGCAGAAAGATTTAGGGCGACGCTACGGCCGCTGGCCTGCGCTGCTTTCTGCGCAGGGGCGCAGAAAGATTTAGGGCGACGCTACGGCTGCTGGCCTGCGCTGCTTTCTGCGCAGGGGCGCAGAAAGATTTAGGGCGACGCTACGGCTGCTGGCCTGCGCTGCTTATTTTAGTTCTCCTTCTATCGTGTAGCCTTCGCCCCACGGGCCCTTGGTTTTTTTCAAACCTTTAGTGAGATGAACTTTGCCATCGGCATCGACCATCACTGCACGAAACCCCTTTTTCTCAAGAACCGGAATCGCCTTCTTCGGTCCCATGACAAAGGCGGCCGTGTCCCAGGCGTCGGCGTCGATCCCGCGCTTGGCAATCACAGTGACTTGCCGCGAGCGATTGGCCGGCCGGCCAGTTTTGGGATCAATCACGTGGTGAACACGTCGCCCATCGCGCATAAAAAACTTCTCATCGTCGCCGCAGGTTGTGATCGCAAAATCCGATCCATAGATGCGAAGGATCACTTCACTTTGGCCGGTTGCTCCCTCCTGCCAAAGCGGATTGCGAATTCCGGTCGTCCACAGCGCCCCACCCGGCTTGTGTCCCCAAAATACCGTGTCGCCACTGCCGTCCACGTAGCCGCCTCGATAGCCTTTGGACTTAAACTGCTCGACTAAGACATCGGCCGCGTAACTCTGTCCGACAGCTCCCAGACCGAGTTTCATACCGGCTTTCTCTAAAAAAGCGGTCGAGTTTTCTGGGTTCAATTTCACCTTGCGCCAGTCTATCAGAGGCAGCCTTGCCTTTAGCTCTTCCTCGGTCGCCTCGCGCTCTTCGCCCTTTTTAAAGACATAGGTGCCCCACATCACGTTGAAGGTGGGGTCAAATGCTCCCTCCGAGTCTTTCGCCACTCCCAGTGAAAACTGCAGAAGCTTAAAAAGCTCGTTCCTAACTTTTACCGGTTCGCGACCGGCGCGGGCGTTCACCTTCGATAGCTCTGTCTCCGGAAGCCAATCACTCATCCATTGATTCATCGCCTGGATCTGCTGGAAACCGTCGATCATGTCCGCACGTGCCTTGGCTTGATCGGCGGCCGGAATCACCAGACAGATCTTAAATGGTGTTCCCATTTCAGACCGAGTTCCACACTCAAGGAACTCCTGAGCGGCAGCAGGTCGGCCGACTTGCGCCGTTTCAACTCCGGCCGCCCTCGCCGGAACGCCAGACGCCACACTCGACAGAACCCAACAGAAATTCAGAAGCTGACAGAGCCTCAGCATTTTTGACCGCTTCGCCATGTTTCCTCGACCTCGCGACAATTCTCGTGTAGATGCTCCCTCTAACGACAAGAAAGAGGAGACGATCTATGGCCAAGTTCGCAAATATCAATATCGAACTCAATAAGATCAAACAGGTAGCAGACGTCGGACTTCTGAAATCCGAAGTAAACCGGCTCGCAACGGAAATTAAAAAGCGTGGGGAATCGGAACTCGCACAAGTCGAGCGATCGGTAAAACGTGCGCGTGCGAAAGCTCAAAAGCTTCAGAAGCAGCTTGAGCTCGAAATCGTCAAAATTCGCAAGCAACTGACTGGCAAAAAGACCAAAGCCACCGCGAAGCCCAAACGTGCTGGCGCGAAAAAAGCCACCGCGAAAAAGACATCTGGCACTAAGCGCAAATCGACGCGCGCGTAACTCTGCGTCGGGGCTTTGGACTGGCTTCCTGCCCCGACGTCCAACGATATTTGATCCCCGCCCGGCTTACTCGCAAGATGGGGTATGGCCGGAAATCAAATCGAACAAGTGCAGTTTCAAGCAGGTGATATTCTCTTCCAAGAGGACGAGAACACCTTCCACTTTTTCATTATTCAAGAGGGCGAAGTTGAGGTTTTCAAACGCAGCCCCGGAGGCGGCGAATTGAAGCTCGCAAAAGTCTCGGCTGGCACAAGCCTCGGCGAGTTTGCGATGATCGATCGCAAGCCTCGCTCCGCATCAGCTCGGGCCCTCACCGACATCGTGGCGGCCCGCGTAAGTCCCGAGGCCTACGAACAGCTACTCAACGAACTGCCTGATTGGGCCGTTTCCGTCATGCGCGCCCTCGTTGAACGGGTGCGGCACACCAATGAAATCGTCCGCGCTCTGCAGTCTGGCCTGGAAAAAACGGCCACTGGCACAGGGCTCAGTGAAAAGCTCGGAAAAGCGGTCGATGCGGTCGAATTTACCGACACCAGCCGCAGCGCCCGGATTCGAACGGCAGAGGCCGATGAGACGGTCACCGACTTCGATTTCTCGGTTTATGAACCTGATTCTCAGGTCGCTCCGCCGACCAAAAAAGCCTAGCGACGCCTCTGGCCCACATGTTAGCAATGGGGGCCATGACAAAGACATCGTTTTCTTCGCTAGAAGCCCATTCCGAATTCACGTCTCGTCACATCGGTCCTCGCGACTCCGATCTCCCCGCGATGCTTAAGACCGTTGGCGTTTCCTCGCTCGATCAGCTGATCGACGAGACGGTGCCCAAAGCTATTCGACTGAAAAAACCTCTCGACCTGCCAGCAGGACGCACGGAAGGCGCTGTGCTCGCAAGAGCGTGGGAGATCGCCTCGTCAAACCAAGTGCTAAAGAGCTTCCTCGGCCAAGGTTATTACGGCACGTTCACGCCACCTGTGATTTTGCGCAATATTCTCGAAAACCCCGGATGGTACACGGCTTACACACCTTATCAGGCCGAGATTTCTCAGGGCCGCCTTGAGGCGATTTTAAATTTCCAAACCATGATCATGGAACTCACGGGCATGGCGATCGCCAACGCGTCCCTTCTCGATGAAGGAACTGCGGCCGCAGAAGCGATGGCGCTGGCCTTCCATGTGTCGGGTAACGTGAAAAACGACGGTTCGGGCGCACGCAAGTTTTTTGTTTCTGAAACTTGTCACCCGCAGACCATCGAAGTTCTCACTCGCCGGGCCGAGCCACTTGGCATCGAGGTTGTGGTAACAGACGCATCCAAGTTTCAATTCTCCAAGGACAGCTTCGGATGCTTGATTCAGTATCCTTGCACGCGCGGAGGCCTGCCAAACGCGGCCAGCGACCTCAAAGGTTTGTGCGACAAAGCACACGCCGAGAAAAACCTCGTCGTGGTCGCCGCCGATCCGCTCGCTTTGACGCTGCTTGAATCGCCGGGCGCACTTGGCGCCGATGTCTGTGTGGGAAGCACGCAGCGCTTTGGTGTTCCGATGGGCTTTGGCGGCCCCCACGCCGCGTACTTTGCGACCCGCGACGAATACAAACGCTCGATCCCAGGACGCCTCGTCGGAGTTTCCATCGACAGCCAAGGAAAGCCGGGCCTTCGCCTCGCCTTGCAAACACGCGAACAACACATTCGCCGCGAAAAGGCGACGTCGAACATTTGCACAGCGCAAGTCCTCTTGGCAGTCATGGCATCCATGTACGCCGTTTACCATGGACCACATGGGCTAAAGCGCATTGCTCGCCGTGTGAATCGGCTGGCCGCAACGTTTGCAGCCGGGCTCGAAAAAAACGGCGTGCAAGTTGAATCGAAAAACTTCTTCGACACCGTCGTCGTTCCGATGACTGACTCCAATAAGGCGAAAATCATTGTGCAGGCGGCGAAAGACGCGGGCATGAACATCCGCTACTACACGGCGAAATCCAGCGTCGCCGACTCGCAGATCACCGCACTTGGCGTGTCGTTTGACGAAACTAGCACGCGCGAAGACGTGGAAGCTTTGTTGAAAGTCTTCACCGGCAAAAATGTGGCGAATGTGGCATTTGACGAACTCGAAGCGAAAGCTTCCGATTCGATCCCTGAGTCGCTTTATCGGAAGACCGACCTGCTTCCGCAAAAAGTGTTCAACTCGTACCATTCGGAAACCGAGATGCTTCGCTATCTCAAGCGTCTTGAAAACAAAGATCTCTCACTGGCACACGCGATGATTGCACTCGGATCATGCACGATGAAGCTGAACTCAACAGCCGAGATGATTCCCGTTACTTGGCCGGAGATGGGCAACATCCATCCGTTTGTTCCAATTGATCAGGCGAAAGGTTATCTGACCTTCATCCGTGATCTCGAAGGATGGCTCTGCGAAGTCACTGGCTTTGCTCGCGTCAGTCTTCAACCAAATGCCGGTTCGGCAGGAGAGTACGCTGGACTGCTCACGATTCGGGACTACCATCGTTCGCGAGGCGACAGCCACCGCAACATCTGCTTGATCCCCTCGAGCGCTCACGGCACGAACCCCGCTTCGGCCGTCATGGCCGGCATGAAAGTCGTCGTCGTCGCCTGTGACTCCAATGGCAACGTCGATCTCTCTGATCTGAAAACAAAAGCCGAGCAACACAAGGCCAATCTTGCAGCGCTCATGGTCACCTACCCGTCCACTCACGGTGTCTTCGAAGAGGGCATTCAAGAGATCTGCGAAATCATTCACGCAAACGGCGGCCAGGTCTACATGGATGGCGCGAACTTCAACGCGCTAGTGGGGCTCTGCCGTCCTGGTGAGTTTGGTCCAGACGTCTGCCACTTGAACCTCCACAAGACGTTCTGCATCCCGCACGGCGGCGGCGGTCCAGGCGTCGGCCCGATCGGTGTTCGCGAACACTTAAAGGCGTTTGTCCCTGGCCACAAAGGCGCGGACGCTAGCACCGGCCTTCGTCAAGATGGCTCGGCCGTTTCCGCGGCACCATTTGGTAGCGCTTCGATTCTACCGATCTCATGGTCCTACATTGCACTGATGGGCCGAGATGGTCTGAAGCGCGCAACCGAAATGGCGATCTTAAATGCCAACTACATCGCCAAACGGCTCGAATCGCATTACCCAATTCTCTACAAAGGGAAAAATGGGCGAGTCGCGCACGAGTGCATCTTGGATCTGCGCTGGATGAAGACCGTGACCGTCGAGGACGTCGCCAAACGTCTCATCGACTACGGCTTCCACGCGCCCACGATGTCTTGGCCTGTGATCGGAACCCTGATGGTTGAGCCAACAGAAAGCGAATCCAAAGAAGAGATCGACCGTTTCTGTGATGCGATGATTCAGATCCGCAAAGAGATCCAAGCAGTCGAAGACGGCAAGGCCGACGCCGAACAGAACGTTCTTAAAAACTCACCTCACACCGTGCGCATGGTGATGGACTCCAACTGGACACGTCCCTATACGCGCGAAGAAGCCGCGTTCCCACTGCCGTGGGTCCAAGAACACAAGTTCTGGCCCGTTGTCGGCCGCGTGAACAACGCTCACGGCGATCGCAACCTTGTGTGTTCGTGCGCCCCTCTTGAGAGCTATCAGTAAAAAAACGACCTGAGAGCGTTCGACAACTCTCTAGAAGTTCGACACCCTGAGCGGGCATAAACGCCCGCTCAGCTGAGCGGGCTTATATTTGGCCTCATCTCGAATATACGAGATTTTCCAGAAACCCCAGTCTTGCATTGTCTTATATTCGCTATGAATAAAAAGACACGTACCAAGACGGTTCATCCCCTCGTTGCTATCACCCTCTGTGTGCTCACAGGTATTTCGTCGTCCGTGAATGCGCAAGAGGTTCGTTCAAACACCTCGCCTCGTCGTGCAGCGGCAGCTCCCGCGACGGCCTCCGGCGCACCTCAAGTGTCTGCTCAAGTGTCTGCGCCTGCTCCGACAGCTACATCCGAATCTGACGTAATCGGCGCCTGGCTTGAAATACACGGACAGGCCTTTGGCCTCTTTAAGGACGAGCCCGAAACGGATTCGACGTCTCAGACCCCCAATTCGGGTCAACCTCCACGCCCCGTCACAATGAAAGTCGAACCAAAACGTTTCACGCCTCCACCCAAAGCGATCGCAACATCGGATGCCGCCGCACAAATTAAAGCTGTGATGGACGACCTCAAATTCGAAGGTGCATGCGACAAATTTGCCGATGAAAAGGGATTTGGACCATGGGGGCACGCGGTGATCGATTCGCTCAAACGTGGAAACGGCGAAGCCCTGCTTTCAGGAACCAATGATCTTCGCCGGGCATGTCCCAACTATGACAATCTCGGTGTCGAAGAGCGTTCGTATGTCTGGGTCAATATCCTTGCAACCATGGCATTCAAAGAAAGTTCGTGCGACCCGACAGCAGAAATTCATGGCATCCGGAAGGGTCGCTACGCAAGAGGCATTCTCC
>CAKQVW010000026.1 GCA_934277865.1 uncultured Pseudobdellovibrionaceae bacterium
TTCTCTTACTCGAGCGCTCGGATAAGCTAGGTGGAAATCACACCTGGGGCTTTTCTACAACAGAAGCTGTGCCCGGTTGGCTTCAGCCACTGATCTCGAAAACGTGGACCAAGTTTGACGTTCGATTCCCTCGAACCGACAAAACTTTTGACCTTCACTTCCACGTCATCCGTTCACAAGATTTTAACAAGGGTATCCAGGAGCGACTGGGGCCCAACGTTATTCTGAATTGCGAAATTTCTCAGATCTCAGATTCTCACGTGGTGACTCGCGATGGAACGATCTATCGTGCGCCTTTGGTGATTGATGCCACAGGCATCCATGACGAACTCATCGACTCCAAACAAAGTCGTTACACCGACGTCCCCTGTGGATGGATGAAGTACATCGGTTTTGATCTCAAGGTCCGTCCTAACCCCCGAGCGAAAGTCGATTGGCACTTAACCCCAACCATTTTCGACGCTCGCGTTCCGCAGATGGATGGATTTCGCTCGTTCTCGACGATTCCATTGGACGAAGAAACTCTCTACGTTCAAGAAACCTTTCTCAGCTCGAATCCCAATCTCAACCCGCACCGTCTGTCGCGTAGTCTAATCGCCTACGTCAAACGCCTGGGCTGGGAACTCGACCCGACGACGCCCATCCTTCGCCAAGAAGAAGCCGTTGTGCCACTTCCCCTTCATGCCTTCAGTGACGACCGCTCGTCGTCGAAAGAGTCCGATCTCACTCAGACTGCGGCCGAAGACTTCGTCGACCGAAGCCCTATTCAGGTTTCCTCGGCAAAAGGTTGGTACCATCCGACAACAGGCCAAGCCGTTTCCGATTCGATCCGAGTGGCCGAATTCATCGCCTCGCAGCCTCGGCTACGAACCGGCCCGGTACGCGCCGCTCTTCGCGGTTTCCGTCGCGATTGGGTCAACCAGCAAGCCTTCTATCGCACCTTCAATCGCATGGTGTTCAAGGCGGCAGAGCCGGCTCTGCGCCACGTCGCTTTTGATCGCCTGTTTAGCCTCAAGGACGATGTCGTCGGTCGCTTTCTGACCGGCGAAAGTTCGAAGTCCGACGCCACCAAAATTCTGGCAACCAAGCCACCGCTTCGCACCGGAAAAATCTATCGCAATTGGGCCTCCGAAACGGAACCTGAATCTCGACCATGAAGGGATCTCCATGAAGCAGTTCCTCCCGAAGATTCTGCTTAGCAGTCGCCAACAACGGGCGCTTGAAAACTGCCGAACCATGGAGACCATTTTCCACAAACTGCAAAAAGGATTTGGCTCGACACAAGAGGCACTGGAAAGCCTGCGCCGGCTTGAGACCGTCATTCTCAAGCCGGACGCCACCAGCCCCGAGACATCCGACATCCAACGCGAACTCTTGCTCGACTACCCGAACATCGCAGTCGCCTTTCGCGCCTGGCACGAGTTGCAGCTTGCCGAGTTTCAAACTCGGCAATTCCCCATTCAAGCGGTGATCGACCACTTAAACGGAGTCGAGATCGTCCTACGCCGCATTCATCCTCGAACCGACGAAGACGTGCTGCGTGTGTTCCATCGCCTCGGACAAACCAAACAGGCGATCCTAGCCACGGCCCTCACCGCCGATCACCAGCAGCCGCCTCTGCAAGCGCTGGCCGATCTCACGCTTTGTCTTCAAATCGCACGGCTCGCGACCACCACACCCAGTGCGCGCCCCGATTGGCTACCCGAAATTTGGAAATTGCGCCCACGCGAGACCTTAGCGGCGGTTGCGATGGATCTCTGGAAAGAAGCCCATCACGCTCTGGCGGCCGCACCCAACTGGTCGGCTCGCCTCAAACTGTACTTTTTGATCTCCGCAAGATGGACGCTCGAGACCTTCCTCAGCGACGGGCGTCTTTCGGCATTCCGAAAAATCGATCTCGCTTTCGATGAAACCGTGAAACTGCTGATCGAACTGGCGCGCGATCCGATCTCGGCGGCTTCGCACCCTGAAATGAACTCCATCGTCCGTCATCAGCTGGCGAGGATTTCTCGTTCACTTCCGGATGTGAGACTGGCGATCACGAACATGAAATTGAATGGCCGCAGTTTGGGCACACCCAACACGTCCCGCTTAGAACCGACGGATGTCGACACACCGGACAACGCTCCGACTGGGCCTGAAACGACATCGAGCTAATCTCCGCAGCAGGTGAATTCGGGCCGATCGCCACCAAGGGCTGTGCCCCCTTTGAACCGTCACGATAAATCGCGACCGCCTTCAACCCCAGCTCCCACGCCAGCCGATACGTCGCCTCGACGTCTTCAACCGTGGCCGATGCAGGCACATTCACCGTCTTGGAGATCGCGCCGCTTAAAAACGGCTGAACCGCCGCCATCATCTTGAGATGCGCATGAGGCCGAAGGTCCGATGCACAATGAAAGACCGGCAGATGCTCTGACCGGACACCTAGTGCCTCAAGCTCATCAGCTGCCCCCGACTCGCGTCCGCTTTCGAGGCCACTGACAATACGAGCCACCGTCGCCTCGTCGTATCCAAGCCCACGCAGAGCTCGCCCCACAGTGCGATTCACGATCAACAAGTTCCCACCGCCAGCAAGCGACTTGCGTTTCACCAACGCAAAGTCTGGCTCGATCCCCGTGGTGTCACAATCCATCATAAAGGCGATGGTTCCTGTCGGTGCCAAGACCGTCACCTGGGCGTTGCGAAAGCCCTGCTGCTTGCCAAGAGCTTGGACGCTATCCCAGGCGAGCGCCGCCGCCCGATCAAGAGTCTCAAACCTGAAACTCTTCGCTCGGTTTTGGTCCGCCTGACGATGCAGAGCCATCACCTCAAGCATCGAATCGCGGTTTTTGGGAAACTCCTCAAAAGGTCCCAGTTCCAGGGCCAACTCCGCACTCACTTGATACGCCGTCGCCGTCATCAGTGAGGTCAAGGCCGCCGCGAAGTTTCGCCCTTCCTCGGAATCATAGGGAAGCCCCAGCGCCATCAACGTCGCCCCGAGGTTGGCGTAACCCAAGCCGAGAGGACGAAACCGATGCGAACGCTCGGCGATTTCCCGAGTCGGGTAGCTTGCCAAATCGACGAGAATTTCCTGGGCGACGATCAAGGCCCGCACGGACTTCTGAAAGTCCAAAACGTCGAAGCGACCCTTTTCATCGAGAAACTTTAAAAGATTGATCGAGGCCAAATTGCAGGCCGTGTCGTCTAAGAACATAAATTCCGAACACGGATTCGAGGCTCGAATCGGACCCGACACTTTGCAGGTGTGCCAGCGCTGGATGGCGGCTTCAAACTGCACACCGGGATCCGCACAAATCCAAGCGGACTCAGCGATGGCGCGCATCAACTCGCGCGCCTTAAACGTGCGCACGACCTTGCCCGTTGTCCGTTCCACCGTCGACCAGTCACCATCGGACTCGAGTGCTTTCATGAACTCATCGGAAATTCGCACCGAATTGTTCGAGTTCTGACCAGAGACTGTGCGGTAGGCCTCGCCGTCCATCCCACCGCTGAAACCCGCCTTCAGCAGGGCCTGAGCCTTTGCCTCTTCCTTCGCCTTCCACCGGATAAACTCGAAAATCTCCGGGTGGTCGAGATCCAAACACACCATCTTCGCGGCACGCCTTGTTGTACCACCCGACTTTGTCGCGCCGGCCGCACGGTCAAACACCTCAAGGAAGCTCATGAGCCCCGAACTTGTTCCACCGCCGGAAAGCAGCTCATATCGAGAGCGCAGGTTGGAAAAATTGGTTCCTGATCCGCTGCCGTATTTAAAAAGTCGAGCCTCGCTTTTCACCAGGTCAAAGATTGAATTCAAGTCGTCGCCGATGCTTTGAATAAAACACGCCGAGACCTGCGGTCGCTCATAGGAGTTTTCAAGCCGACGAAACTCACGAGACTTTAAATCGATGGCCCAATTTCCATCATGACCAACGACGCCATAGGTTTTCCAGAGGCCGCAGTTGAACCACACCGGCGAATTAAATGACGCCTTCTGTGTGACCACGATGTCTTCTAGGAAACGTTGAAAATTCTCCGCAGACTCTGCGTCGGAAAAAACTTTGAGAGCGCTTTCGCCGAACTCACGAATTTCATCCACCACCCGTGCGATCAGCGCGCGAATGCTGGTCTCCGGAACGTCTCCGGGCAAACGCGACCGCAAGTACTGCCGAGCGACGATATTCACCGCCTGATCGGACCACTCCACCGGCGCTTCAATCTGCCGGGCACTCTGCAGGGGCTCGCCGCTCTGCCCACGAATCTGACTTGTGCGGTGTTCCCACGTGACGCCTGCCAGTCCATTTCGAGATTCGGTGAACCGAAGTCCTAACCGTTTCGCCACCCGAGCCCCCTTTAAACCGAGTTTAAGGCGTATAGGCCGGGAAACAAAGTAAAGGCCGCGAGAACCCGACCCAATTCCCATGCCGACGCCTTTGCCGGCGCCCGGGGAATCTGCTAGACTGGCCCCATGGTACAAGTCAGCGAATCGGCGGCAAAACAGATCCTCAAACTCAAATCCGAAGCCAACGTCGAGGACGGCGGTTTCTTGCGAGTCAAAGTCGTACCCGGTGGCTGCTCTGGCATGTCGTACAAACTCGACTTCGATTCCAATACAAGCGACGACGACAAGGTGTTTGATCAACACGGCACACGCGTCGTGATCGACAAAAAGAGCTTTCTCTACGTCGTGGGCATGGTTCTGGACTACGAAGGCGGCCTAAACGGCAAGGGCTTTATCTTTCAAAACCCGAACGCCTCCAAGAGCTGCGGCTGCGGCTCGTCTTTCGGCGTCTAAATATATCGCTACGGCTCCGCCTTCGCTTTGCTTCGCCCTTGGCTCAGCAATTTCTTATATCGCTACGGCTCCGCCTTCGCTTTGCTTCGCCCTTAGCTTATTCTTTGATGCGGAGGCGGTCTTCTAGTTCGTTGGGGTTGCGCTCACATGGCGGGAATAGCGGTTCCAACAGTCGGCCGATAATGCCGACTGAGGCGATGTAACCACGAGCCATTTCGCCATTTGCCGTCGCTTTCACCAACGTCTCAAGCGTCGACTTCCAAACTTCTCGATCAAGCTTCGACGCGATCGCCTCATCGGCCAAGATCACAGCCCGGTGCTCAAGCAGCGAAACAAAGACCAAAACGCCGGTGCGTCCCGCCGTCGATCGTAAATCCGAAGCAAAAAACTCGGCCTGCGCGCGATGCTCCACTTGCAGCGCCTGATCTCGCGGCGGAAACACCAAGCGATGTAGCCAATCCACATCCGCTATCTGGCCCGCGACAAACCACGCGAGCAGGAACATCGCACCGGCAACTGCCGTTTCCGCAACACCCGCCATCGCGCGATACATCCACTCTGATGGCCACAGCCCAAGTCGCTCGATCACGCGACTCAACAAGGCCTCGTCGACACCTCCGACAAAGGCAAACCACGTAGCTCCACCGACGCCCAGAAGCCCAAAACAGATCCAGAAAATCATTCTTTCGCCGGTCGCCTTCATGGTCGAACGACGCACGATCATCGGCACAATCTCGGCCGAGGTTTTTTTCTCGACCTCTTTCACGGCCTCTTCGATTCGCTCGGCCTCTTCGTAGGACAGATACTCGCCAATCCAATCAGGAAGTTCTTGTCGCTTCATTACCAACCTCCCGAAGCGCCGCCGCCGGAAAACCCACCGCCGCCGCCAGACCAACCGCCACCACCACTGCTTCCTCCGCCAGACCAGTAGCCTCCGCCACTTGTCCAACCTCCCGCCGATCGCCGAGGGTCATACCCACGGAAACGGCGATAGCGCCCGCGTTTTTGAAGGCGACTCGCAATAATGAAGATCGTGATGATCAGCAGCAACAGCGGCAAAGGAATTTCCTTCGACGACGAGCGCTTGCGAACCGGCATCGCCGCGAATTCACCCTTGGCATGTGCCGGAGCCACTTTTCCAATGATGGCCTTTGCGCCGGTCAAAATCCCAAAGTCCGCCTGCCCACTGCGGAAGTACGGAATCATCTGCTCGTCGATGATACGACGACTGTCGAGATCGGTCAGAATCCCTTCCAGCCCTTGGCCAACTTCTATGCGTATTTTCCTGTCGGCCATGGCGACCAACAAAATCACACCATCATCACGTTTATGGTCACCAAGCTTCCAAGCATCCGCAATGCGAATCGACGCCGTCTCAATCGGCAGACCGCCAAGAGATTCAACCGTCACGACATTCACCTGCGGTCCACCGGCCTCTTGCAAACGGCGAATCGTGAAATCCAATTCACGACGAGTTTCACTCGACAGCACTTTCGCTTCGTCAACCACCGGCCCTGTTAGACGAGGTACGACAAAGTCCGCCAGCGCCAAGACTGGCGCCAGAATCAGACTCAAAAAAAACGTTGTGGCGAGACTTCTCAGAACTTCACCGCCGGAGCTTTCTTCTCTTCTTCCGTCATTTCAGCCCCAAACTGTGGCATCGGTTGATGTTTGAACATCAGGGAGTTTGTCAGGCTCGTCGGAAACACCGTCACCAAGTTGTTAAATATCTTGATCGATTCGATGTAACGATTGCGAGCCACGGTGATGCGGTTTTCCGTGCCTTCCAATTGTGCTTGCAGATCACGGAAGTTCTGATTGGATTTCAGGTCCGGGTAGTTTTCCGTGACCATCAAAAGCCGACCCAATGCTTGCGAAAGCTGACCTTGCGCTTGAGAAAACTTCTGCAAATCTTCCGGCGAAACTTTCGAAGGGTCGATGTTCATCGACGTCGCACGCGCCCGAGCCTCGGTGACGGCCGTCAGTGTCGAGTTCTCTTGCTTGGCGTAGCCTTTCACTGTTTCCACCAAATTCGGAATCAGATCCGAACGACGCTTATACTGGTTCATCACTTCCGCCAAGCTTGCGTCGACTTCGTTCTTTGCCATTGGAATCGATTGAATACCGCAGCCCGAAGCCAAAACCACAAATCCCACCAACATGGCGATTCGCAACCAAGGTGCATGCATTAATTGACGCGTGAGTTGACGCATATTCATTTCTCCTTTAGCCAAAGTTCTCAGTCCTAAAAGTCTTACCCTAAAACCTTACCCTCGAATTTTCCGGAGGTCACGATGGTCAAAGTCGAAGCGGTCTACACGGGCCAAAAACACACGAAAATCACCCATGGCCCGTCGCAGTCAGTCATCGAAACTGACGCCCCCAAAGACAACAATGGCAAAGGCGCGACGTTCTCGCCAACAGATCTGACGGCGGCGGCTCTTGGAAGCTGCTTACTAACAGTGATGGCAATCAGTGCCGAACAAGATGGTTTGGATATGACGGGTGCAAAGGCCGAAGTGATCAAAGAGATGGCGGCCAACCCGAGACGAGTCGCAAAACTAACCGTTAGCGTGACGATGCCCGCAAAAATTCCCGAGGCGGCACGCGCGAAGCTTGAAACCATCGCACGTGGCTGTCCGGTCGCAAGAAGCCTCGCCGAAGCGCTCGAGGCACCGATGACATTTAGCTGGCTTTGAGAATTACTTGATCGGACGCAGGAACAACGACTTCGAAGTCACCGCAACGGCAGGCGCCGAATAAACTTGAAGCTGAGCTCGGATCAAGCGGCCCGTGCCAAGATCTTGACCACGAAGAGTCGTGTTGTTGTCGTTTCCTTTGTCATCGTCCATGTTCGAAATGGCCTGCACGATCAACTTCGTGCGCCCTGTGTATTGCTGACCGCTGCGGTCGATTGCACGAAACTGAAGCTCGTAGCGCTTCTTTTCCGCACCCACGATCGCACGAAACGCGTTTCCAACATCAACACCCGCCTCGTCTTCCAGCTCAATCGAGCCGGGAGCCAGCTGAAACTCTTCACCAAGTCCTCGCTGCAAGCTCTCGCGAGCGTACATGACCAACGTCTCCGACGTCGTCAATTCGCCAGCTTCCGCACGGCTAGTCGGCAAAAGAATCAGCGTTGAAAGTAAAAGACCTAAGACAGTTCCAGCTTGCGAGCGTTTCATACCATTTCCCGTTTCAATTTCAGTTGCGTAAGGGGCCTCAAGTTCTATAGCCCCGAAGCCCTCTGTACCGTTCCAATGGTTTGGGATGGCAAACAGCTTGCCAAAATAGGCCCTCGCCTCGGGCCCGCTCGGCCGTAGTACCTAGGAAAACATTGCGAACCCCTGCCGGGTTTGGTCACTTTAAAACTTGGTAAACGCCTCTAACACCGCCTCAAGCTCGATACTCTCGTAGGCAAGACGCTCTCGTTCGAAAAGATCTTCAACGCCCGACGGCTCTTTGCCTCGAACGAGGCGGTCATGCGGTCCAAGTGGTCCCCAGACTTCAGGTCGCGCCCGCCCCATCAAGGTGACAGTCGGTGTCCCTGTCGCCGCTGCGATAAACTGCACGGAACTCGTATTGGTCAAAAGCGTCGCGGCTCGCGACACCAGCTCAAACAGTTCGCCAATTCCCTTCGGTTGCACGATCTCAAAGTCGTGCCCCGCCACCTCTCGCAACCACTCTGTCTCATTTGGTGCGCCAATGACTTTCACAAGACCGGCGCCACCTTGACCGAATGCCCCCAAGCGCTCCGCCTGCGCTTGAAGCTTTGGCAAAAGGTCGCGAAACTTCTCCGCTGGCCACGCCTTTTCCCGACGAGACGAAGTCGGGTTCACTAAAATTCCTCGTCTCACAGCCAAAGCCCCAGTCGGTCGTTCGACGGCAAATCGCCTAGGACACGGAAGCCCTAACTTTCTCCATTTCGCAATTCGCGGCGAGGCCTCAAGCTTTCCGCGCAAATCCGAAATCGACCGAAGTTTCGTGCCTATATCCGAGCGCGAGGCCTCGTCCATCAAAAGCAGCGGTACATCGCGCTCGTGAATCAACGGATCTTTGCCAAAGTGTGTCCCGCGATGCGTGTAAATCCACTTCGCTAAACCATCGGCCGTGCCCCAACGCTCGGGGACTCTCGACCAAAACGCCGGAAACCCCTCGCGAGGGGAATCGACTCGTGTGTTGAAAATCGCGTCGTAGTCCGCGAACTCATCACGAAGCGTTCGAAAGTCCGCCGTCTTGGACCACCGAAACTCGTTCGAACCAGCGCCTGAACTCGCTTCTGAACCGGCAGGCCTGCATTCGTACACCTCACCTGCGGTCGCTTTTCGCTCCAGAGTCAGAACTCGATCAATCTGCGGCCAGGCCCCCGGCTCCAAAACCTGCAACCATAGCTTGGGCCCAATCACGGTGACCTTCGCCTCCGGCCAAAGCTCCAGCGTCTCTTTCAAACTCGCCAAGCCCACCAAGAGATCGCCCAAGGCCCCTGTTCGGATCCATCCCACGCGCTGCACAAAGCCTCCCGCAAGCCACCGCTCACTCGGTAAAACTTCTCAAGAGCGGAGAACGATGTCAAAACCGACAAACATTCCATTTCATTCGCCTTCGATTTCAGACAAAGAACGAGACTACCTTCTCGAGTGCCTGGCCACACGCAAGCTTTCCGGCGACGGAGGCTTCACCAAGCGCTGTCACGATTGGCTAAAAGCCAATCTCGAAACACCGCATGCTCTTCTCACGCACTCGTGCACGGCCGCACTTGAAATGGCAGCTCTGCTGGCCGATCTCAAGCCCGGCGACGAAGTCATCATGCCGTCTTACACCTTCGTCTCAACGGCCAATGCCGTCGCGCTTAGACAAGCGGTCCCGGTCTTCATTGATGTGCGAGAAGATACGCTCAATATCGACGAGACGGAAATTGAAGCCGCGATCACACCAAAAACCAAAGCCATCTGCGCTGTTCACTACGCCGGTGTCGCAGCCGAGATGGACACGATTTTAAAGATCGCGCGCAAGCACAATCTCCTCGTCATCGAAGACGCCGCACAGGGCCTGATGGCCTCCTACAAAGGACGTGCCTTAGGCACGATCGGCGATTTCGGCGCGATTAGTTTTCATGAAACAAAAAACATCGTCTCTGGCGAAGGCGGAGCTCTCCTCATTCAAGACGACAAGCTCGCGCTAAGAGCCGAAATCATCCGCGAGAAGGGTACAAACCGAAGCCAGTTCTTCCGCGGCCAAATCGACAAATACACTTGGGTCGACATCGGTTCGTCATATCTCCCTAGTGACTTGCTCTCGGCTTTGCTTTTAGCGCAGCTCGAACGCGCGCGTGAAATCACCGACAAACGACTAGCGATCTGGGATCACTATCGAAAGGGACTTCAAGAGTTCGCGGATACCAAGCTCATTCGTCTACAAACGATCCCAACCGAATGTCGACACAACGCCCATATCTTCTACTTGCTGCTTCCCGATCTCGACACTCGCTCGGCGCTCATCGAGGGCTTAAAGGCCGAAGGCATTCAAGCGCCGTTTCACTATGTACCTCTGCACTCTAGTCCTGGCGGAAAGAAATTTGGCCGCGTCAGTCCTCGTGTCGGCGCAGGCTCCAACTTGGGCGTTGGCGGCTCACTGCCCGTAACAGACGCGGTTTCCGATCGACTCGTTCGGCTTCCACTTTTCGCGGAGCTCGAGCACTCCGAGCGAGTTTTGGATATCGCGAGGCGCTTCCTAAAAACGCTCTCTACCAAAGGCGTAAACTACCGTTCGCCGCTGGACACCTAGTCTCGTGACCAAACACGCGAGTCGACGCAGCCGTCACGGCTATCAAAGCCCCAGCTTTTCTGGGGCAGAAGCCTACGCCAAAGAGTTCGCCGAGTACCACCTTTCAAGCGGGCACGATGTCGGCTTCCTCGCTCTCGGCGGTTCTCCACTCGCTAAAAGGCTTCACGAAGAAAACAAACCTCACGCAGGAAAGCGCCTCTCCAAAGTCTTCGATTCGCCAGACGCTGTCGACTGGTCAAGTTTCGACGTCATTGTGCTTCACTCCACGCAAGAACTAAAACTTCTCAAGTGGCATCTCGCAAAACTTCGACTGTT
Organism: uncultured Pseudobdellovibrionaceae bacterium; assembly: GCA_934277865.1. Classification (GTDB taxonomy): domain Bacteria; phylum Bdellovibrionota; class Bdellovibrionia; order Bdellovibrionales; family JAMPXM01. The sequence continues at coordinate 10,877 of CAKQVW010000026.1, forward strand.
CACACCAAAAGCCAAATGCCCTCTCGTCGTGCTCTACTCACATATCTGGATCAGCCACTCCAAGCGCGATCCACTGCACGCCCTGGTCTACTCTCTCATCGATCAATTCTGGTGCTCGTCGAATGCTTCCAAAGCCACACTCGAAAAATTTCTTCCGATTGCGGCAGACAAAATCAAAGTCGTACGCTACGGCCGCGACACAAAAAGTCTCATGGCGAATCTCCTCCCACGCGGCGAAGCCCGTAGGCTCCTCGATATCCCCGAACAGGCGATTGTTTTCGGCACGCTTGCACGCGTCGACGCCGGCAAAGGCAGTCGCGAGCTATGGGACTCGGCACTCACAGTTTTACGCGAAAAGCCCGAAACACATTTTCTGATGATCGGCCCAGCAACAGCCAGCGACCCCAAGGCCGTGAAACTCGATGCGGAACTCCAAGCTGAACTCGAAGGCCTCAGACAAACAGAGCCCGAAGTCGCAAGCCGTATCACAAAACTGGGGCGACTCGATGGCGGCACCAACTACTTAAGCGCTTTTGATCTCTTCGTACTCGCAACCTACAAAGAGAACTTCGCGCTTACACTTTTGGAGGCCCAGCTGGCTGGTGTTCCCTGCCTCGGCACAAACTCCGGCGGCACGCCCGATCTCATCGATCCCTCTAAAACCGGCTGGCTCTTCGAACCAGAAAGCCAGGCAAGCCTCACCAAGACCCTCATGCAAGCTCTCGCAGAACGCCCACGCTGGCCCGAGATCACAAGCCATGCCCAAGACCTCATCCTAAAAACCTACGACTTCTCCGAATTCACCAAAGAGGCCGACCGCCTCGTTTTCACCCCAGAGAGCGTTCAGTAACAAAGCCTCCCTCAAAGGAGAGCCAACTATACCGTCCGCCAATCGGCCTGCGGCCAAGCCAGTTTGACCTTAGAGCCTATTCCCTTCATAGCTAGGCCAATTTCGGACCAAGGACTTGCCAAAAACGGCAAGTTCTGATAGGGTGAAAATGAAGCGACGAGAGTACAGTCTTGATCTCACGGTGAATAGAAAGCGCATAACAAAGGTAGTTGTCGATCCACACTATGAGGAAAAGCACTCGTCGTCGATTGACGACGAGATCATTCTGAGGCTTGTTCAAATGCTCGACGGGAAGTTCGTCGAACCCGATGTCGAAGATCCGCCGTTTAACTATTTCAGCCAGGATCAGATCGGATTGAACGGCAAGTTCTATAAACTCATCTGGCTGCTTGAAGAAAATGAGTCGTACATTGGCGTGATAAACGCCTACCGGAGGTGAAACATGCCGTTTCCAAAAAAAGAGCGAATCAAGCGAGCCTTAAAGGATCTTGAAAAAACCGAAGGCACACTAGCGCCACCGACTCACCCAACACCACTTGAAAGGTTTCGATTTGATCTCCAGCAAAAGTTTGTCGCCTACAAACTCGATCACAAGCTCTCACAACGCGAGCTTGCGAAAACCCTCGGCATCGACGAAGGCAAGATCAGCAAAATCCTGCGCAATCGCATAGAAGGGTTCTCAACAGATCGCCTCATCAACCTCTATGAAAAGCTCAACCCAAAAGTGAAACTCAAGGTTGGCTAATCTACCCTTAAGAGGTGACAACGCCACGTCTACGCCAAAACCTGCTTCACAGCCGCGATCACGCGCTCAACATGCTCGTCTGGCATATCCGCGTAGAGCGGAAGGCTGATGCAACGTTTCGCCGCCTTCTCGCTCTCTGGCAGATTGTAGCGATCGCGCAATTCTTTATAGACCGGCTGGTGATGAAGCGGGCTTGGGTAATGCACCGAGGTCGGCACACCAAGCTCTTTTAACTTCGCAGCAAACTGCTCGCGATTTTCAACCAAAACCGTGTACTGTGCCCACACCGACTGACGATCCGATTTCACTTTCGGAATCACGAGCTTTGCGCCAAGAGCCGCAAACGCTTCGTTGTACATCTTCGCCACACGCTGACGGCGTTCAATTTCCCAACCGTAGCGATTAAGTTTCTCGATCAGAATTGTGCACTGAATCGTGTCCAGGCGACCGTTGATCCCCATCACCACATGGTGATAGCGCGACTCCTGACCGTGCACACGAATCATCGCCATTTTCTTGTAAAGCGTTTCGTCATCCGTGAAAACCGCGCCACCGTCACCGTAGCAACCAAGAGGTTTTGCCGGGAAGAAGCTCGTGGCACCAATATGTCCAAGCGCACCGCTCTTACGGCCGCCAGCACCCTCGTAAGAAGCGCCGAAACTTTGCGCCGCATCCTCCACGATAAACAAACCATGCTTCTTCGCGATCTGATCAAACTCTTTGAAGTCCGCAGGCTGTCCGTACAAAGAAACCGGCATGATGACTTTCGTCTTCTTCGTGATCGCCGCTTCGACCAGCGCCGGATTCAAATTGTAGGTCACAGGATCGATGTCGACAAAAACCGGTGTCGCGCCGACAAGCGATACGACTTCCGCCGTCGCAAAGAACGAAAACGCCGTCGTGATCACTTCATCACCCGGGCCTACGCCAAGAGCCATCAAGGCCATCATCAATGCATCTGTTCCACTCGCAGCCGTCAGGCAGTACTTCGAGCCCGCAAACGCCGCCAGTGCCTTTTCGCTCTCTTCCACTTCAGGTCCGAGAATGAACTGCCCGTGATTCAAAACGGTAGTGATCCGACTTTGGATCGCGGCTTCCATCGCTTTGTACTGATGTTTGAGTTCAAGGTAAGGAATCGGAGTCGAGTTGGTCGACATAAGCTGCCTTTCTAATAAGCCCATACAGAGGGGCCAACGAGACCAGCATCATGCCGCCTCTTTGACATGCAGTCAAAGCCCGTCCCTCCGACAAAGTCAGGCCGATCGAGCCGCAAGCCCTCCCGACCCGTCACCGACGCCCCGCCCCGGCATACTTCCCCTAGGTGCGCCACCTCTTGCCCGTCCTCCCCACTCCTCGCTAGCGTAAAGCCTCTACCTTTCAACCAGAGGACCCTCATGACATTCATCCTCAAGCAGATCTTCGCTTTCCTAAAACTTCTCAACAGCGACACGGGGACCAATCAAATCGCCAGCGGGATCGCCTGCGGTTTGATTCTCGGTTTTGCTCCGGCATTCTCGCTCCAAACCCTGCTGGTGATTTTGTTGCTACTCTTCTTCCGTATTCAGATCGGCGCGGCCACCGTCTTCGCGTTCTTCTTTTCTCTGATCGCTTGGGCGCTTGATCCCGTCGCTCATGCCATCGGCACGGTCGTCCTCGAGATGCCAGCTCTTCAAGGGCTCTTCACCGAAATGTACAACATGCCGATCGTGCCATTCACTCGCTTCAACAACTCCATCGTCATGGGATCGGCCGTGATGAGCATCGCACTCTTCCCAGTCGTCTTCTTCGTCTCACGCATCATGGTTGAAAAATACCGCGCAACTGTGGTCGCACGCTTCAAAGAGACGAAACTCTTTAAAGCTATGCAGACAACGACCCTCTACAAATTCTACGCAAAATACGACGAACTTTACGGCGCCTAACATCTGGAGAACAACAACATGAGCAAACCAAAAAAAGCCAAAGGGCCGATTCGCTTTGAAGCCATTCTCCCGATTTCGATCATCATTGGTCTTATCTGGGCGTACTTCTTTTTCTTCTTCGATTCACACGTGCGCCGAGCGCTTGAGTACGGCGGGACACTTGCTCACGGCGCAGAAGTCAACGTCGCTAGTGTGAAAACCGACTTCCTCGGCGCCTCGCTTGAAATCCGTGGCATTCAAGTCACGAACGCCGAAGCACCGGCAAAAAACCTTGTCGAACTCGGACTCATCCGATTCGAAATGCTCTGGGACGCTCTTTTGCGCGGCAAAGTCGCCGTCGAAGACGCCAGTATTCTCGACATCCGCCTGGGTACCGAACGCAAACGCCCAGGGCGCGTGCTGCCGCCGACTCCGCCATCAGAATCAAAGTCCGAGCAGCTAAAAGCTGAGGCCCTTGCCAGCATGGAGAAACAATTCCAACACAATGTGCTCGGCGATGCCGCCTCTCTTCTGCAGGGTGCCGACCCGGCTAGCCAGCTCAAAAACATCGAAGGCGAACTCAAAAGCTCAAAACGTATCAAAGAACTCGAACAAGAACTCCAAAAGAAGAAAACCGAATGGGAAGCACGCATAGCACGCTTGCCGAAAAACGAGGACATCAAGGGCTTTGAAACACGAGCGAAATCCATCAAGACAAGCGGCTTTTCGAATCCGATGGAAGTCACGCAATCCATCCAGCAGATCGATGCGCTCGTAAAAGACGTCGACGGCAAAGTAAAAGAGGTACAAAGCACCAGCCAAGCTGTCGGCACCGAAATGAGCTCTCTTAAGAAAAGCATGGATGAACTCAAGTCCTTCGTCGACAACGACATCAAGGATCTGCAAAACCGCTTCAAAATTCCCTCTCTCGACGCGGCTTCCATCGCCAAAAGCATCTTTGGTCCCATGATCCTCGCGCGCGTGCGGCAGTTTGAAACCTACGCCAACAAAGCACGCCAATACATGCCGCCCAAGAAGACGGCCGAACAGAAAGCGGAATTCGCCAAGCCCACAGCTCGCGAACGCTCGGAAGGTCGCACCTACAAATTCGGAAAACAAAAAGCCTATCCGATGTTCTGGCTAAAAAAAGCCGCGATCTCATCGAAAGAATCTCCCGACGGACCATCGGGAGACCTCACTGGCGAACTCAAAAACCTCACCGACGATCCGCCAATGTTGGGACTGCCCACGACGCTTTCGTTCACGGGCCGTTTCCCGCATTCACAAATCGAAGGTGTTAAAGGCCTCATCACCATCGATCACCGCACCGAAGATCCGGTCGAGTCGCTTGAGTTAACGGTCGCAAGCTTCCCAATCACCGAGCAAAAACTTTTGCAAAGCGATGAAGTCAACATCGGTTTCAAACAGGCCACTGGCTCATCTAAGCTCATGGCCGTTCTTCGCAACCAAGAGCTTAAAATGAACCTCGAGTCGGTCTTCACGAAGATCACCCACGAGGCCAATGCAAAAAATGCGGTCGTCGACGAGATCTTAAAGAACGTGATGAACGATCTCACCAAGGTCACGCTCAACGCGGAGATCAAGGGCTCTTGGACAAACCTCTCATTTGGTTTCGACTCCAATCTGGGCTCCGAGCTACAAAAAGGTTTTGAAAAACAGCTTCAAGCCAAGATCAACGAAGCCAAAGGTAAGCTCCAAAAAATGATCGACGACACCATCGGCTCCGAAAAGAACAAACTGCTGGGCGAGTTCTCTTCGAGCCAAGGCGATATCACCAAGGTTCTGCA
>CAKQVW010000027.1 GCA_934277865.1 uncultured Pseudobdellovibrionaceae bacterium
GCGGGACGGTCGTCGTTTGCCTTGGCCTCCTTAGCATCAGCTCGCTCGTCTACATCTTGGGTCTTCAGTACATTCTCGCCTTCAAAGGCGGACTCTTCCCTATCTCTGGCTGGGACCCCTCTTGGGTCGATCGCTGGGGTTACCTTGTGCTCCCTTGGATCATCCTCTTTGTCTTAAGCCTTGGACCCAATATCCTCATCTACCGCACGGTCATCATGGACGAAGCGTTTCAAGACTACGTGCGCACGGCGCGCGCCAAAGGCCTGGCCGAGCGTCACGTCTACGCCAAACACATCTTAAAAAACGCGATGATCCCCATCATCACCGTCATCGTTATCGAAATGCCGTTCCTGATCACGGGCTCGGTGCTGATTGAAAACTTCTTCGGGATCCCCGGCCTCGGCGGAACGCTGATCAAAGCGCTCAACGATTCCGACTTCCCCACGATCAAGGCGTTCACGGTGATTTCAGCGATGACGTATATGATGTTTAACCTCTTGGCCGACGTGCTTTACAGCCTCGTCGATCCACGCGTGAAGCTGAGCTAGGAGAATTCGATGTCGAGCGCTTCTTCCAATGTGACATCCGATTTGAACACCGTGGCGGCCGCAGCTGCACGGACTCAAACACAGGCTCCCGTACGCAACTCACTTTGGTGGGATGCGTTCCGACGCTTTAAGAAAAACAAAATCGGAGTCATCTCGTTCTGGGTCATCATCAGCTACGTGATCATCGCCCTCTTGGCCGCGACCGGTGTGATTTTTCCAGACGCACAAGTTCCCAACCAGGCCGAAGCCTACGCCTCGATTTCTTGGGCTCACCCGTTTGGAACGGACATCTTCGGCCGCGATATCTTGGGCCGCGCCGTTCACGGCATCGTGACGGCCATTTCCATCGGTCTGCTTGCATCGACACTCTCACTGGTGATCGGACTCTTTTTGGGGGCGATCGCTGGGTACTTTGGCGGCAAGGTCGACGCTTTCGTCGTGTGGCTTTACACCACGGTCGATTCGATCCCCTACATCCTGCTCATCCCTTCGCTGACCTTTGTTTTGGGGCGAGGTTTGATCAACGTCTTCATCGCCGTCGGTCTCACCAGCTGGGTCACGACCGCACGTCTCGTGCGTGGAGAATTTTTTAAACACAAAAGCCGCGACTACGTGATGGCCGCTCACGCGATCGGCGCCGGAGACGGACGCAAGATCTTTGGTCACATTCTCCCCAACGTCGCTCACCTGGCGTTTGTGCAGTTTGGCCTGGGCTTTGTCTCGGCGATCAAAATCGAAGTCATCTTGAGCTACTTGGGCCTGGGAGTTGATCCCAGCCAGCCAAGCTGGGGCCTGATGATCGACGACGCGAAAAACGAATTGGCCCGTCCGTACTGGGGGAATCTCGCAGCAGCGACGGTGTTCATGTTCGGCTTGATCTTGTCGTTCAACCTCTTCAATGACGCATTGAGAGAGGCACTCGATCCCAAGATGAAGAACAAGTGACGCTATAGGGCAAAAGACGCTATACAGGTGAGACTCAGTTGATAATCCCGTCGGTCATATCGGCGTGTGAGAAAAGGGAACTCGTGGGGACGCTTTTAGAAGTCAAAAATCTGAAGACCGGATTTAAAACGGACGATGGACATTTCTTGGCCGTTGACGATGTCAGCTTCAAACTTGAAGAGGGCAAGACCCTTGGGATCGTCGGCGAATCGGGCTGCGGAAAGTCGGTTACCTCGCTCTCCATCATGCGTCTGATTCCAAATCCACCCGGGAAAATTGAAGCCGGGGAAATCCTCTTCAACGGGAAAAACCTCCTCACTCTCTCCGACGAGGAGATGCGCAAAATCCGCGGCAACGAAATCGCGATGATTTTCCAGGAACCGATGACTTCGCTAAACCCTGTATTCACGGTCGGAAACCAAATCGGCGAAGCCATCGAACTTCACCAAAAAGGTCTCTCGAAACAACAGGTGCGCGAAAAAACCGTCGAGATGCTGAAGCTTGTCGGCATTCCAGAGCCTGACAAACGCGTCGACGACTATCCCCACCAACTCTCGGGCGGTATGCGCCAACGTGTGATGATTGCGATGGCACTTTCGTGCAACCCGCGACTTCTGATCGCGGACGAACCCACGACCGCACTTGACGTGACCATCCAAGCTCAAATCTTGGATCTCATTCGTAAGCTTCAAAAGGATTTCAACGCGTCGATGATTCTGATCACGCATGATCTTGGTGTCGTCGCGGAAACTTGCGACGATGTTGCCGTGATGTACGCTGGAAAAGTCGTCGAGTACGGCTCGGTCGAAGACATCTTCTACCGCCCGAAGCACCGCTACACGCAGGGACTTCTGAACTCCATTCCACACTTCGAAACCGGCCATCGCCTGCAGCGCTTGGAAACCATCCCAGGTCTTGTACCTTCGATGTTCAATCTGCCAAAGGGCTGCCGCTTCCAAGACCGCTGCAAGTTCAAACAAGCAGACTGTGAAGCCGCTCAGCCGATGCTGAAAGCGGTCGATGGTCCATCTGGCAAACACATGGTGGCTTGTTTGCACCCCGCCACTGAGACTCGCCTGCAGGAGGGACGCGCATGACATCCGTCGAAACTCAGAAATCCAGCGGCGCAGCGACTGACAAATCGACACCGTTGATTCAAATCAAAGACCTGATGAAGTCCTTCCCCATCAAGGGCGGTCTCTTTGGTCGCGAAGTCGCAAGTGTCAAAGCCGTCCAGGGCGTGAATCTTGAAATCCGCCGCGGCGAAACTCTTGGTCTCGTGGGCGAATCGGGTTGCGGAAAATCGACGCTTGGCCGCTGCGTGATTCGATTGATCGAACCCACAGCCGGCAACATCATTTTCAACGGCAACGACATCACCAACACAACCGGTGAAGACCTTCGCGCTCTTCGTCGCAAGATGCAGATCATCTTTCAAGATCCCTACGCGAGCTTGAACCCACGTATGACGGTCGGTTCGATCATCGCCGAGCCGCTTGAGATCCATAACCTCTTCGACTCGAAGAAGGACCGCGAAGACCGTGTAAAACAGCTTCTCGAGACAGTCGGGCTTCGTCCTGAGCACATCAACCGCTATCCGCACGAATTCTCAGGTGGTCAACGTCAGCGTATCGGCATCGCACGCGCTCTTGCCGTGGACCCTGAGTTCATCGTTTGTGACGAGCCGGTCTCCGCACTGGACGTGTCCATTCAAGCGCAGGTCATCAACCTCTTGATGGATCTCCAGCAGAAGCTGGGCCTGACCTACCTTTTCATTGCCCATGACTTGAAGGTCGTCGAGCACATCTCAAATCGCGTTGCCGTGATGTATCTCGGTCGTGTGGTTGAGATCGCGGAAAGCGAAGAGCTCTACCGCCACCCGACACATCCGTATACGAAGGCATTGTTGTCGGCGATTCCGGTTCCAAATCCGAAGCGTCACGAAGGTCGCATCATCCTCACCGGTGACGTGCCCTCGCCAATCCGTCCACCGACAGGTTGTCACTTCCATCCGCGCTGTCCGATTGCAAAGGACATCTGCAAGACGGACGTGCCAAACTTGAAAGTCACGGGTCCAGACCACATGACTTCGTGTCTCTTGGCCGAATCTCGCTAGGTGATCAAACACGTCGCGCGTGCGAGAAAACAAAAAAGCCGCTCAGTTCGAGCGGCTTTTTTTTGTTTAATCGGCTGCCTTTGAGACGAGCCATCCTAAAACATCTGTTACAGAATTAGCTTCTTAAACTCGGCAAAACGTTTGGCCCGAGCAGCTTGTGTGTTCTGCACGCCCTTTTTCGCCATCTTCGCATAATCCTTCTTCAACCACGCGACACGCTCGGCGCTTGCCGGGTGCCGTGACGACTGATCCGCCTTAAGAGACTGAGTGAACGCGATGTAGTCACCTGGGAAGTAACCCGCACGATAAACCGCCAGCAAGGCGCCTCGATCCGCAACCTTCTCTTGGCTTCGGGAAAATGGATTCTGGAAGAAGTTTTCGTACGCTTTCGCAATCAAGCCAGAAACCGCATCAGTCGCCTCGGACTCAAGCACCCCATCAACAGTGTCGTCGCCCGTGTCTACTCCAACACCAGCTTCTTTAGCCAAGGACATTCCGCCCTCTGCCGCCTTGGAAACACCCTTCTTCAAGGCCGCATTCTCGATCTCCGCCAAACCATCTTGGCAAACCACGTGAGTCGCCTCATGAGCCAAAAGGGCCGCAAGCTGATCTTCCGACTTGATGTCTTTTAACATGCCGGTCGACACGTAGACGTAACCACCCGGGAATGACATCGCGATCTTTTCATCGGTCTTCAAAGCCGCAAAACGAAAGCCCTCGGCCGGAAGCAGTTTTTCTTTCCCGCCACCGCACTTCACATTTTTAGGTCCACTGTCCAAGTGCATCGCCACATATTGGCCGACCTTATTGAGATAGCTGATGACACGATCATCTTCGACGAGAGGATATTTCTCGACCAAGGCCACCGACATATCACGGCCGATTTGCACGACCTGTTTTGGATCAAGGTCGGCTTTCGCTAGCGCCATCTCGTCATCGCCAACAACCTCTCCCGCCGTTGACGTAACATCTTTCATTGTTTGGCAGCTCGCCATCGCGAAACCGATCATCGTCAACACAACAACTTTAAATTGGATTTTCATGTCCCAACCTTTTTTATTCATCAGCGAACCAAGCGGCTACGAAGACCGCCCTCTTTCATGAAGTTCGCGATATCGGCTTCTGTGACTTTCGTCGACTCGATCTTCTCAAGTGTCGCCGCAGACTTCCCTTTAAACTTTCCAACGGCCGCCTCGGCATCTGCTTGCACGTCGTCAGCTTCGTCCGTCAGGTCGTCAGTCGCTGCTTGCATCTTACCTTTCGCAACAGCGCCAACAGATGCGGTAAGTCCCTTTGAAGACGGCGTGGCTGCTGATGCGGCTTGCACAGAGTCGCCACTGAATCCCTTTGCGACACCACCCATCGACGCCGCTATGGTCGACTTTGTGTTGCCGCCAGCTTTAGGTGCCGACTTTGTCGCCCCGATTGCAGCAGCAACATCTTTGTTGCGCGTGATTGAGCCAGAAAGGATCCAACCTTTTACACTCGGATCTTCCACCGACTCCACCCGAGACATGGTGCCCTTGGTCTCTAAGACCTTCACTGCGGTTCCAGCCGACAGCGTCTTGATTGTCTTGGCGCTCAGCAAAGCACTTGAGCTCTTAAGAGGCGTGTCTGACGCCACCGTCACGGTTTCCGCCGACGCCAAAGACACCCAGCATGTCACAACCATGGCCAATGTGGACCGGAGCAACTTCATCTTACTTTTCGTCATGATGCCAAACTCCCATTTTCAACTGCTTAAGTTCACCGTGTTTCAAGGCTGCTTGGCAACGTTCCAGCATCACTCCAGCCGGTGGAACATCGAGGACCTGGCCAAAAGCCCGGCCAGCGTTTTCCCAATCTCCCTTTAAGTACAAAGTGAACGCCTTTCGGTATCCCTCAATCTTTTCTGCCGAGATTCCCGCGGTGGACGAGTAGACCGTCACCGGAGTCGAGCGACCCTTTACCGCCACTTGGTCGACAAGATAAATCTCAGGAGAGCCCTTCATGCCTGCAGCCTGAATGGCTTCCTCACTCATCAGCAAACAAAGTCCGTACTGCTTTCCCAACCCCTCAAGGCGTGAAGCCAAATTCACAGAGTCGCCAACAGCCGTGTAGTTGTATCGAGAGTGCGAACCTATGTTCCCACAAATAGCTGGTCCGACATGTAGCCCGACTCGCGAAACAAAGAGATCACGATCAAAGCCGTACTTTTCCCGAGCCTTCTGATTGAATCGGTCGACGGCACTTTGATACTCCATCGCTGCCCGGAATGCTTGTTGGGCATGTGGCCGCTCTCCGCTAATAGGTGCGCCCCACAGCGCCATGATCGCATCACCAATAAATTTGTCGACATAACCATCGTGCTTGAAAACCAAGTCCACGCACTCATCGAGATAGAGATTGAGAATCTCCACAAGTTTGTCGGCATCGGTCGCTTCCGCTAACGACGTAAACCCAGAAAGGTCTGAAAACATGATCGCAATCTCGCGGCGTTCACCAAATCGAGTCAGACTCAGCTTCCCCGACCGGATCAACTGCACCATCGATTCGGACATCGAGTTTTTTATCGACTGAATGAACCGCTCGCGTTCGCGCCATTCGGTTTGGAAACGATAAGAAAGAAATGCGATGGCAAGCCCGCCATACGCCACGATAAACGGCAGCGGATTAAACCACCGCCCAGCCAGCCAAATCAGATAACTGAGCAGCGGAAGTGCCACGATCACAGTCAAAAAACTTCCCAGGAGGGCAGGTCGAGGACTGGCCGGTCGGAATACGATCCACGCTATCCAGAATCCAACCACTATTGAAATTGCAAACAGCGCCCACATGGGCGTCACTCGCACCCGTTCGCCGTGAATCAAGTTCAACGCATGAGTCGCATGCACATAAACACCGGGTGCACGCTCGTCGGTTGGAAGTGGACGCAAGTCGTAGAGCCCCGCCGCCGCGACTCCGAGAATCCAATGCTTCGACGAAAGTGCAGACTTCGTTGCTTCCACACTGTCATCGCCCTTCTCACCGTGCGACTCCACACGGTACACACGAAAGAGATCGACGATGTCGACGACCTCAAGGCTGTCCTTTTCGTAGAACCGCAGAAGCGTCGATCTTGGCCGACCGATAGGCAAAGTGAGATCTTCGTTCACATCGACGCGATCTCGCCCGAGCACTGCGGCCTCACCCAACGACGGATATTTTAACCCATCTGTTCCTTCAAAGACTCGCAGCACGCGGCGATAAACCCCGTCCTCCTCCAATGGAATATTGACGGCGCCAAAGGTCAGCTTGTTCGTGAGATCACCCAGAATTGTGGGGTTCGGCTTCTGAAAGGCATTTGCCGTGGGCGCAGGAAAAACCACGCGTGCATCTGAGTTTTGCTCGAGGAAGCCACGAATCGCAGAATGGAAACTTTCGTCATCGGCTTTCCCGTAAACTGATGGAGTGTCATACAGCAGGTCGAAGGTCACAGACTTCGCCTTCAGCCTTGAGGCCATCTCCAAAAACGGACCGTACACTTCGCGAGGCCAAGGCCATCCAAGCTTCAGATCTGGATTGTCCCGAAACTCATCGATCGAGCGCTGAGTGATCGCAACAATCACAACGTCTTTCCCGGCCGGCTGGGCGGTCACCCGCTGCAAAAAATCATATAGCGGCCAGCCAACTCGCTCAAACGAGCCGCGCGACACGCGTGTCGCCAGCAAGACGGATAAACCAATGACCAAACACGCAACGACAAGGCTCTTCAGCCTTCCAGGAACTGAAAAGAATTTTCTGACGAAGTCCATCTCGTCTCTTTCATCTTTGGTGGAGCTATTCGTGACTTAGCTTTAGCAACGTCCGTACAGTCTTTTTTACGTTTTCTATATCAAACGGCTTTTTAATATAGTCGTCTGCACCGGCCTCGAAGCCGCGTTTGATATCAAACTCCGACGTTTTCCCGCTGATAAAAACGAGAGGGATCTCTCGGAGTGAGTCATGCTCTTTCAAGAGTTTTGCCAGCTCGATTCCATTGATCCAAGGAAGACCGACATCAAGTAGAATCAAATCGACCGACATGTCGCCTAGCGCATCGCCAAGCTGTGTGCCGTCCGCGGCCGACCTGACATCGAACCCATCGCTTTCAAGAATGCGCTTCAGCGCCGCCCGCATCGTATCGTCGTCCTCGACAACCAATATTGATCGGCGCTTTTTCTTTTCTTTGAGTTCGCGAAGTGATCGAAGATCGACAACATCGCCGGAAGCCATTCGCTCGCGCGCGAGCTTTTCAATCTTGGCAACCAAGTCTTTGGCATCGATTTTTTTCGACACTTATCTTCCTCGCAGTTTCAAGACGATTACGAGGGGTTGGCTTCTAACCAACGTTCGGCATCGATCGCCGCCATACAACCACTGCCCGCCGCCGTGATCGCCTGACGATAGTGATGATCTTGTACGTCGCCACACGCAAAAACACCTTCGATGTCTGTTTTTGAAGAGTGCGGCTTCGTGACCAGATAGCCGGTTTCGTCGGTCTTCAACTGACCTTCAAGAACTTTGGTGTTTGGTTCGTGTCCAATCGCCAAAAAGAATCCCTGAATTGGAAGTGTCTTTTTCTCCCCAGTGACCGTGTTTGTGATATTCGCTCCGGTCACAAACTTATCGCCGATGACTTCGTCCACAACCGTGTTCCAAAGTACTTCGATCTTTGGATTCTTCAGCGCCTTGTCGGCCATGATCTTAGAAGCGCGGAAGCTATCGCGGCGATGAATGATGAAAACTTTTTTTGCAAATCGTGTGAGGAACGTTGCTTCCTCCATTGCTGTGTCGCCGCCACCAATGACAGCCACGTCCATATCGCGGAAGAACGCACCGTCGCACGTCGCGCAAGCCGAGACACCCTTGTTCGCAAAGGTCTTTTCCGAAGGAAGACCAAGATACTTCGCCTTCGCACCTGTGGCGATGATGACGGTCTTGGTGAGATACATGGTATCGCCAACCCAAACTTTAAATGGACGCTGTTTGAGATCGACCTTGGTCACATTCTTGCGCTGGAAACGTGTACCGAATCTCTCGGCTTGTTTGCGCATGTGCTCCATCAACTCAGGACCTGTGACGCCTTCTGGAAAACCAGGGAAGTTTTCAACTTCTGTAGTGATCATCAACTGACCACCGGCCTCTTCGCCTTCGAACATCAAGGGCTTCAAAAGCGCACGCGATGTGTAGATTGCAGCCGTATAGCCGGCCGGACCTGAACCGATAATAATGACGTTTTCAATGTTGGATTGACTCATGCGTATAAGGATAAACTCGTGAAATCCGGAGGTCCAACCATAGCCTTCTACGGCGCAATGCGATACCCTACGTCCGACAGCCATCACCTGGAAAAGGGAGACCCTTCTGAGCGGTCGCATCCGTTTTAAAAAAAGCGAACTACAAAGCAAGTACGGTGAACTTTCCGTCGACGGTGAACAAAGCCTGATGACGCATCTCCTGAACGCCGGCCTTCCCGTCGCCTCCAGCTGTCGCGGAGACGGTGTGTGCGCAAAATGTCGGCTGCATGTTCTCCCCCTTGAAGAGAACGCCACCTCCCCAATCGAGGCACTTGAAAAGCGCCTGCTGGCCAAGACCAAGGCCGAGGCCGACGAGCGCATTTCCTGTCAGACCAAAGTCTTGGGGCTCATCGAAGTCGATGCCGACTACTGGTAAACACCCCGCCTACGACCCCTTCGAAAAACAGACTCCATTTTGCAGACTCCAGCAGGACGATTCTGGTTCTCACGTCTTTTCACATTCACACAGGAGTAAGCCGATGGCCGTCCGGACACATATTCGCGCCCCGAACCTCGTATCTCAAACCGTGTTAGTCTTTGCTCTATTCTCGCTAAACGGAGCATGCGCCCCAGCCCCGACAGCCCCACCAGCAGACTCTTGGTCACTGACACCGCCAACTTTGGTCACGGCCGGTGAAACCAGCTCTCTCGAGCGTCTCGATGTGCGAAAGATTGATCCCTCCCAAAGCATGAAGGGCCTCACCGGCTTTTCCAAACTGCCTCTCGACAGTCATATTTCATTCGCCCGTGCCGATGTTGGCTTGGATCTCCACTATCGTTCGCAATGTGACGACGTCAGCCACTCCGGCAAAGCTAAAACATCCGAATCGGTGTTACTGGCTAGCCTGTTGCCGCCATCTCGAGTCCACCATGCACTCACGAAGTCAGCATCCATATGCTCACTTGAGATCGTGGTCTTTTCACAGGCGGGCTCGAGTCACGGCTTCAAACTGAAAGACTTCACGCTTCAGCCATCCGCAGTTGAAACAAAACGGCTGGCAGAAGCTTCCGCAGTCGCCGTCCAATCTCGTCTGAAAGTGATTTGCGGCGCATGGTGGGCGGAAGAGGACCTCGTTGCCACAAAAACTTCCCTCGGCTTTGAACGCCGTCTCGAGTCGATCAGTTCCGGGCCAGTGGACGGGGTCGACCAGCGCAAAGAAATCTGGAATCCCGCTTGCGCAACGTTTGGCATCGATCGCGACGGACAAGAAATCTACTTGGGTATGAGCCATCCATTAAAAAACTCACGCCAGATCGACGTGCAAGAAACTATTCAGCTGAATCATCAGCGCCTCTATCTGACCGCAAAACAAACTCTTGGTTCTTGGAAATTGATCAACACTTCAAAGTACCCACAGGTGATTCGAATTGATGGCCTTTCTTCCAGAGTTCGGGTTTCTGTCATCAGTGCACAGGGCGCATTTCCCAAATGGCATCGCCCCGTCTTGTTAGACGCACAAACCTCTGTCGCGAAATCCGACGCTCAAGGAATCAAGTCGGTTGGCGGGACGATTTACGTCCACCTCGCGTCCGAACAATTCGCAACTGTCGAATTAAAGTTTATGACTCAAGCGTTTTGCCTGCCTGGCACAATGGTTCCTGGCCAGCCCGCAATGCGCCTTCAAACCGAACAGGCGCTGGTGTTCGAACAAACAGTTTCCGCCATGGACCTTACCGAGTTCTCTTCCGCCACCGAGGCCACACTGAAAGCTCTGCCGCAAGTGAACCGGCGAACACTTTTGCATCATGCCGAGCTGACACCGAACGAGAGCAATACTCAGCTGACACGATTGACGGACTCACCGCATGCAGGAGGCTCGAACTCACTGTCGAATCAGGCCTCTTGCATGGGCGGAGATATTTTTGGCTCCTATTCGCGCGCTCTGCCGGAATAAGTCGCCGGCCTCTTTTAGACGAGGGGCTTTTCGAATCGACAGTAAAAGATCGGCTGGCCCTTTTGCAGAAACAGCTGCTCGAAATGGGTCACGAAGTTTTCTGACGCCCACTCGGACTTATGCAGGTCGCGAGTGGCGCGAAGTTTTTTGAACTTCGAGTTTTCAAAAAGCGGCAGCGCCCAGTCGTAGTAGTCCTCTGAGTCGGTTTTGAAATTGATGTAACTCCCTGGGCGCATCAGGGGCCAGAGGAGTTCTAGAAATTCGGTCTGAATCAAACGGTGTTTCCAGTCTCGTTTTCGCGGCCATGGATCTGGATGGTGAATGAAAACATGATTCAACTCACCTTCCGCAAAAAGATCCTCAAGGCAATTGGCGTCGTAACGCGCGATCCGCGCGTTCACGCAACCTTCACGGCGAGCCCTGCGAATTGACTGAATCAAGGGCTTGTATTTCAATTCAATTCCGACCAACAACCGATCCGGTTCAGCCGTCGCCCGATGAGCAAAAAAATAGCCATTTCCCGTTCCGATCTCGAGATCCATCGGCGCTGAGTCCGGCTTTCCGAAAAGGGCTCGCCATTTCCCTCGGTTTTCCTGGCATCGTTCTTCATCATAAGCCCAGTCACGATACTCGCCATTGAGGGCGACTACATACTCTGTCGGATTGGGGAGTGTTTTGGTCTCGACAAGTCGAGGTCGGCGAATACGGGATGATTTTTGTTCCATGGCACTCGCAAGGTACCAATGAGACAACACGAGTTGCAATGGCTCGCCATGGCTTGAATCTCTTTTTCTTTGGAGTTCCACTTGAGAGCGAATGTCTTGAAGAGAAGGAGTTCTATCGTGAAAAAAAGACGACCAATTCGAATTCACAAAGCCCTCGGCGGGCTCGCGACAACACTCGCTACGGTGCTGATATTGGCAATCTCTGCGCAAACCGCACTGGCCCTTCCCTACAAGTCGCAGGAATTTGCGGTTGCAAGCCCCTCACCGCATGCCGCTCCGGCCGCCAATGAAATTGCAGCGCTCGGAGGAAACCTTTTTGACCAGGCTGTTGCCGTTGCCCTGAGCATGGCTGTGACTCACCCCTATTATGCCTCCCTTGGCGGAGGTGGCTTTGCTGTGATCCGCAAGCAAGCTCCAAACGCGGCAGCGGCAGTGGAAGTTCTGGATTTCCGCGAAGTCGCCCCCAAAGCCTCGCATCGCAATCTCTTTGTCGGGCGAGACCCTAAGGCGGCCACAGATGGCGGCCTCGCTTCCGGCGTTCCGGGCGTACCGGCGGGTCTCTTTGACCTGCATAAAAAACACGGCAAACTGCCTTGGAAAAAGCTGTTTGGTCCGGCAATTCGCCTGGCCGAAAAAGGATTTCCAGTGAGTGGCGAGTGGGCGTCGCAAACAAAATCCCAATTTGAGTCCTTCAACGGAGCCGGAAAAAAGATCTTCGGCCGCACCGTAATCGACAAAATGAATCCAGGCCGTCCACGCTTTGAGCCGATCTTGCCGGGAGACATTCTCAAACAACCAGGCCTGGCGCGCGCACTTAAACTTTTGCGCGATCAGGGGCTGAAACCGTTCTACAAAGGCGCAATTGCAAAAGACATCGTCGATGTGATCACTCAAACTGGTGGAATCATGACAATGGAGGATATGAAGTCCTACAAAACTGTTTGGCGCGAACCGCTCAAGCGAAGCTGGCGCGGCCACGATCTTTATCTGATGCCGCCACCCTCTAGCGGCGGACTCATCATCGCGCAGGCGCTGGAGCTCGTTGATCGCTTTGAGAAGAAGCATGGCGTTCCAGAGTCTCTCTCCTCGGCAGAGGCACATCTTTGGGGCGAAGCTTTGAAAATGTCCTTTGCTCCGCGCGGTCAAATGGGCGACCCGATGCAATCGAACTCGATGGCCGAATTGTCGGCGCGTTTGCTCGACCCGGCACGCCTCGATCGGCTGACAAAACTTTTCGACAACGACCGGGCACTCGTCGTGAAAAAATCCAAATCCGAAGATCTACAACCGACGGCACCGGCCGCGACGGATGAAAAGAAGGAGACAACTCACTTTTCGATCGCCGACAAGTACGGGAACGCGGTTTCGTTTACTGTCACGCTCAACGGAAGTTATGGCAGCGGCATGGTCAGCGAAAAGTTTGGCATTGCGATGAATGATGAGATGGACGATTTCGCCACTCAGCCCGGAGTGCCCAACCAATATGGACTGATACAGGGCGAAGCCAATGCCGTCGAGCCAGGCAAACGCCCACTCTCTTCGATGAGTCCAACCATCATCGAAAAAGACGGTCGCTTCGTGGCGGCTGTCGGCGCACCGGGAGGCCCTCGCATCCCTAGCGCCGTCTTCCAAGTTATCGTGCGCACGATTGCCCAAGGCCTGGACGCCGAAGAAGCGGTTCACCTGCCGCGCGTACACCATCAGTTCTTGCCCGACACGCTGGTGTACGATGCACGAAAAGTATCACCGGACGTGCTTTCGAAGCTAAAATCCTTCGGTCATGAAACTTCTGGATCTTGGATTGCGAAAACCTACCTGGTAAAAATGAATTCAGACGGATTGCTGGAAGCCGCCGCGGATCCTCGCGGCGAAGCGGCATCCGGAGGAAAATAATGATGAGCCCTATGGTGAACGGAATTGATGGCAAAACGGCGATCACAGTCATCACTCTGTTAACCGGGGCAAACATCTTTATGACGTTTGCGTGGTATGGCCACTTAAAGTCCATGGCCACGCGACCGCTCTGGTACGTGATTCTTGCGAGCTGGGGCATTGCCTTCTTCGAATACTGCATGCAAGTCCCGGCCAATCGCTTGGGCGCGACGGCCTTCACGGTCGCACAGCTCCGAATCATACAAGAAGTTGTCTCGCTCTTGGTCTTCGTCAGCTTTTTAGCCATCTACATGAAGCAACCATTAAAGCTCGACTATTTGTGGGCAGGACTCTGCCTGGTCGGAGCGGTGTTCTTCGTTTTCCGAGGCATGGGGAACTGATTAAATAAAAAAGCCAAGGCGCGAGCCTTGGCTTTTCATCATCTCAACGATCTCTTCGATCGAATCGATTACTGAGCTGCAGGAGTAGCTTCTGGAGCTGCTTCTGTAGCTGGTGCTGCGTCTGCTGCAGGAGCTGCATCAGCAGCTGGTGCTGCATCAGTTGCCGCTGCGTCTGCTGCAGGAGCTTCAGTAGCTGGAGCTTCAGCTGCAGGCTGCTCAGAGCACTTCGAGCAACCAGTCAATGCGAATGCAGATACAACAACCATCATTGCGATCATGTTACGGAACATTTTACTTCTCCTCTGAACGAACGTTTTATTTCGATTTTTCGAAATCTGTTTCGTTTTATTAAAGTCAAAATCAGCTCAAGAAACTTCACGCAGCAACACAAGCCTTTCGGCCTCGGCGCACAAAGATCTTGGGTGGACTTGAAGGGTCTTACCGAAAAAAAACGCGATGTGGTAACTGTTTTTTGCTTCGGCCACTCGGCGAAAAAATCACCGGAAAACAGATGGCTCGTCGGGATCAATCAAGGACTCGAGATCGGGAACCAGCGGCTTGGAAAACGGTTTTGACCGAATCGGACAGTCTTTGTCAGGGCACCGCTCGCAATAAGCCCGCCGACAAGGATCGACGTGAAGATGCAATTCCCCCGGCTGTGGATATTGGCGCATCAAGCGTGCTTCAAAAGCCTGAGTCTTTTCATGTGCTTCTGCAACATTCCAGTACTCCGGAACAACCGCGTGTGCGTCGATATGGTGATAGCGGCCCGAACGAATGATTCGAGTGTGGTGAATCTGAATCACACCGGAAAAATCGATGTTTTTTAGCACTTTCACCATGCCCAAGAGAATTTCCCGGTCCTCTTCATCAAGAAGTCCACCGATTGAACGTCGAACCACACGCAGGCCCGTCCAAGCCAGCTGACCACCGACTAAAATGGCGATCAGCGGGTCCAACCACGCAAGCCCCGTCCACGACGCCAAAAACAGACCGATTGTGACTCCCACACTCGTAATGAAATCGGACTGCAGGTGAGTGCCGTTGGCCACCAAGGCTGGGGAGCCTACTTTGTGACCCATGTGTTTCACACCGAGGCCAAGCAAGAAGTTGCCCAATCCACATCCAAAAACGATCCAGGCGCCGTCTTCCAAATTTTCCAGCATGCGATTCTCAAGAAGAGCTGGAATCGCCTCCATGAGAATCATGAGAGCCGCAAAGGCAATGAGACCACCTTCAAATGCGGCCGAAAAATATTCGATCTTACCGTGTCCGTAAGGGTGCTCACGATCGGCTGGCTTCGAGGCAAAACGCACGACAAAAATCGCGACGATCCCGGCCACGATATTGACGATCGACTCGAGGAGGTCAGAATAAACCGCTTGCGATTGGGTGAGCTGCCAACCCCAGAATTTGACTGCCGAAATCAATAGCCCACCGACAAGGGCACCGATGGTCACCATCGTCAGAGTCCGAATTTGCCGCGCGCGCTCCATGGCGTCTCTCTTTTTCCGAGTATTTGATTGTCTAGCGCTAATGGCCGGCCAGGCCTAGCTGGTTTTTTTGAGAAAGAAGCGCGACGGATCGTAGAGCTTCACGCAGTTCTTTCCGGCGTGCTTGGCATCATAAAGCGCATGATCGGCGGCGCGCACAAGGCCGCGCGCATCAATGTCCACGATCCCAGGCATGGCAACACAGACTCCGAGACTCGCCGTCAGGCGCATGGAGTGGCCATCTTTCGTGAAATTGTAGGATTCGATACGAGCCCGAATACGGTCGGCAAATTTTTGAGCCCCTTCGATCGTCGTCTCAGGCAGCGCGATGAGGAACTCATCGCCCCCATAACGAGCAGCAAAGTCGACCGTGCGCACGTTCTGGCGAATGATTTTTCCAACTTCGGCCAAAACGAAGCTTCCAAAAAGATGGTCGTTGCCGTCGTTCACTTTTTTGAAATTGTCCATGTCCATCATGATCACGCCAACCGAACGACTATATCGTTTGCCGCGATTGATCTCGTTTTCTAGGCGATCATAAATCGATCGCATGTTGTAGAGACCCGTCAGGTCATCGATATCCACAAGTTCCTGCAAGCGGTGGTTGGCCGCTGCCAAACGATCTTGCAGATCCTTGATCCGCAGCTGCGACCGCACCCGCGCCAAGAGCTCGGTGGGCTCAAACGGTTTGCAGA
>CAKQVW010000028.1 GCA_934277865.1 uncultured Pseudobdellovibrionaceae bacterium
CCGGGGGCCGCGAAAACATCTATCAAAGTGGTGTGGACCCGGTCTCCGTTCGCCGACGGATCGGCATGGTCTTTCAAAAGCCCAATCCATTTCCAGGTCTTTCAATTTTTGAAAACGTCGCCAGTGGACTGCGTTTGGCCCAAGTTGTTCGCCGAAGTGTGCTGGCGGAGGTTGTCGAGACCTCGCTCAAACAGGCTGCACTTTGGGACGAGGTCAAAGACAAACTCAAGCAGCCGGGAACGTCGCTTTCCGGAGGTCAACAGCAGCGCCTCTGCATCGCACGTGCGCTTGCGGTTCGTCCCCAGATTTTGTTGATGGATGAGCCGACGTCCGCCTTGGATCCAATTTCTACGGCCCGTATCGAGGAGCTTGTGATGAAGCTTCGTGGTGAGGTCACCGTCATGATCGTCACGCACAACATGCAGCAAGCCGCGCGGATCTCCAGTCAAACAGCGTTCTTCTTGATGGGAGAACTTGTGGAAGTGGGTCCGACCAATCGAATTTTTACAAAGCCGAAAGAGTCGAAAACCGAGCAGTACATCACCGGTCGCTTCGGATGAAAAGGAGTGCGTTTTGCAACGCCAATTTGAAACAGAGCTAAGAGAACTGAAAAACCGTATTCTGGCGATGGGTGGGCTTGTCGAACAGGCCATCGAAAAGTCGACGCTGATTTTGCAGACTCGCGATCCTGCGACTGTCACGCAGGTGAAAGTCATTGAACGCAAGATCAACGAAGAAAACATGGCGATCGACAATATCTGCCTCGAGATCCTGGCGCGGCTCTCGCCAGTGGCGGCAGATTTGCGTTTGATTCTGGCGATCATCAAGATCAACACTGACCTCGAGCGCATGGGCGATCAGGCGATGAACATCAGCTACAATGTCGGTCACTACCGGGCAGACGGGGAAGTGACTATGCAGCTCAATCTCCCCAGCATGGCGGTCTTGGTAAAAAACATGGTTCGTGAGGCCTTGGACGCTTTCATGAAGGACGACGTCGTTTTGGCGGAGAAGGTTCTGCAGAGTGACGACGCCGTCGATCAGTTCAAGAACAATGTCTTCAATAAGATGGTGGAATACATGAAAAGCCATCCCGACCGCATCGAATCCGCTCTCGATATGATTCTGATTGCACGCAACCTCGAGCGCATGGCGGATCACGCGACCAATATTGCCGAGGACGTGATCTTCGCTTGCACCGGAGAGGATGTGCGTCACGGAGTGGGTAAAGCCGCACGCGAAGCGCAGGAGAAACCTAACTGAGTCTTGATTCAACGAATGTCGAGTTTCAAGCGATAACCATTTCAACGGTAAAAGCTGAAGGGCGAAGGTGACATGGAAGTTGGCGGCGAAGTTGAAACAGCAAATCACATTCTCATCGTCGAAGATGAGGGCGACGTTCGCGATCTCATTGCAATTCATCTCAAGCGGGCTGGGCACAAGGTCACGGCTGTCAGTTCCGTCGAAGAAGCGCGCGGTGCGGTTGCGGCCCGTGAGGCGTTGGCCGGCAGCTCGAAGTTTGACATCTTTGTTCTCGACTGGATGTTACCTGGCGCCAGTGGGGTGGAGTTTTTAAAAGAGATCCGCCGAAACGGTCCTCGAGATCTTGCGGCTGTGCTGATGTTGACCGCAAAAGGTGACTCCAGAGATATCGTCGAAGGTTTGGATGCGGGCGCTGATGACTATCTCGTGAAGCCCTTTGATTCGACTGTGCTTTTGGCACGAGTTCGGGCGCTTTCCAGGCGCCTGGCGCTGCAGAAATATGGAATGTCTGCTTCGCCAGTCCCCAGTGACAGCGCCGTTTCTCAGAAGTCGCGCTTTGAAGAAATTCGACTGGGCGGACTTTCGCTCTTTCCGGAAACCTATGAAGTGAAGTGTGGTGACGAGCCGATTTCGCTTACGCCAAGTGAGTTTAAGCTGCTTTTGGCGTTGGCCAAGAGCCAGGGGCGAGTTTTGACGCGCGATTCGCTCATTTCTCAGGTGCAAGGAGATGGCGTCAGCGTGGTGGGTCGCACTGTGGATACTCACGTTTTTGGCCTGAGAAAGAAACTGGGCGAGTGTGCCGATGTGATCGAGACGGTGCGTGGCGTCGGATATCGCGTTAAGACCGATTTAGAGGGTAACTAGCGCTTACAGTGAGCGTCTCGAATTTGAACGGTATCATCGAATCATTTGAACGTCGTGCACGTCGCGGGAGATATTTCCTCCTGACGAGCTTTGCGCATTTTCCGTGGAAGCTCGCAATCCGTTCGTATCTTATTTTGGCGGCTATTTTTTTGGCGGGCCTTGTTGGCACCCTCTACTCCATTCGTCATGTTGCTATTGAAACTTTGGTTGAGCGGCAGGCGCCTGATGTAGCGGAGCAGGTATCGGCGCAACAGCAAGTTCAGATCGAGTTTTTTGACGAAGCGATCACTCTCAGGTTTCTCTTTTTTCTCACATTGGGGCTTTTGGGGCTTTTGATTCTCACGTACACGGCCTATCGGCCGATGGCGCGCGTGATTCGTGCCACCAAGCGCGGTGAGGCGGCGCCGGATGACTCGCACTTCATCGATGAACCCGGAGAATGGATCGAGCTTGAACAGTCGGTTTCGTCGCTCGCCAAAAACGTCAAATCCCGAGAAGGTGATCTCGTCAGAGAGCGCGAAGAACTTATCACGATTTTGAGTTCGGTTTCTGAAGCGATCGTGGCCATGGGAAGAGACACCAGACCTTTGTATTTCAACTCCCACTTTGCGCTGCTGTTTGGCGCTGGATCAACAGGTGGCGATGCGCCGCCATTGCGAGAGCGTTTTCGCATCCCGGATCTTCTCGGAGCGATTGAAAAGGTCTTGGCTGAAGGTGGAACACGGACGTTACGTGTGCGAATGCGGACGGAGCTGCACGAAACCGAGCGTGAATTTTCTGTCGTTGTCTCGCCTTTGATCAGTCGGGCTGAAGAAACGCCAGCAGCTCGGTACGGAGCAGTTGCGGTGTTTCATGACATCACGGAGCTTCGTGCGACCGAGCAAATCCGCATCGACTTCGTCGCCAACGCCTCTCACGAACTGCGAACACCGCTGACGTCGATTAAGGGATATGTCGAAACTGCGAGGCAAGATCTTGTCGAAAATCGCCCAGAGGATGCACAGGCCTTCTTGGCAGTCGCTGCGAGAAACGTGGAACGCTTGATCGCGCTGGTAAATGACCTCCTCGATCTCTCTGCTTTGGAGAGCGGGTCGGAAGTTGCAAAGGAGTCGGTCAGCACGCAAGAGGTCACAGAGGCTGCGCTAAGAGCCACGATCGACAAACGCTCAAAGCGGCATGTCGTGCAGGTGGAGTGCCGTGTGCCGAAGGTAATGGGGGATTTTCGGCGGATCGAGCAGGTCCTTATCAACTTGGTCGACAATGCGACCAAATACTCGCAAGAGGGCCGAGAAGTGCGAATCACCTGGGAGACAGGTGAAGGCAGCAATCATCGAGATGTCGTGCTTCGTGTCCGAGATTCCGGCCCCGGTATACCGGAAGAACATATTCCGCGGCTCTTTGAACGATTCTACCGCGTGGATCAGGGCCGCGCCCGAGAAGTCGGTGGGACGGGGCTTGGCCTTGCGATCGTCAAACACATCGTGCTCAGTCACGGCGGATCGATCGCCGTGAAATCGCGCCTGGGAGAAGGTGCCGAATTTATCTGTCGATTCCCCAATAAATAGCGGCCGCTTTCTACAAAGAGGCCTATTCAGGTTGGAGCTTGGTTTCGATTGCCAGATGGTCACTGAGGCGAGACCAAGGAGAGCCCGTGTGGGTAAGTGCCTCAATTGGCTTGTAGCCGCGAAGATAGATGCGATCCAGCGTCAGCATCGGGTAAATCGAGGGAAACGTTTTGGCGTGTGTGCCTTGAGTTTTTAAGAAGGCTTCAATCAGGCCCAGCCGTGTCTCGAAGCTATTGGAGACGAGACCGCGCCAGTCATTAAAGTCGCCTGCCAAAATCACCCGTTCACGCTCGGGAACTGCCGACTCAATTCGTTGCACGATCCGATCACATTGATTTTTTCGCCCACCAGCAGTGAGATCCAGGTGCACGTTTAAGAGGTGAGAAGGGCCAGATTGTGTGTCGACAACCGCATGCAGAATGCCTCGGCGTTCAAAGCGGTTATTTGAGATATCGATGTTCTCGTGGCCCACGATGGGATACTTCGAGAGGATCGCATTTCCGTGGTGTCCAGCATCGTAGTCCGCGTTTTTCCCATAGGCATAATGCGGCCAGATCGAGTCCGCCAGGTACTCGAGCTGATCGTGTGGCCATCCGTTGATTCGTTTTTGGTGGTTGATATTTTGAGCCTGCACCTCTTGTAAAAAGACGATGTCAGCGCCGACGCGGCGGATGTTTTCACGAATCGCCTCGAGCACAAAATTTTGCGTGAGGGCGAAACCTTTATGAATATTGTAGCTTAATACTTTGAGGCTGCGTTCCATCGTGTCCTACACCCAATACCGGATGAAATAATTTAGCAGCCTTCCCAGGCGCGATCCAACGATGGTGCCGCGATTGAAGATTTCTTCTGAAGATTCCAAATCCGTCAAATAACTGGAAGACAATTTTTCTAGAGTTTGCTCAGCATCCAAGCGCACATCGACTTCAAGGTCGTGAAGAAAACTTCTCCGATTGAGATTGCTTGTACCAATAACGGCCTCGTCGTCCACAATCAGGCTCTTAGCGTGAAGAAATCTGGGTTTGTATTCAAACACACGAACTCCGGCTTTCAGTAGGGGGCGATAGTAGGCCCGTGCGATGAATGGCATAAACCAAACATCCGATTGGCTGGGGACAAGGACCCGTACATCGACTCCACGCCTGGCGGCCTTTGTGAGCACGCGTGTGATATTGGAGGGCGGCGCGAGATAGGCGTTTGAAATCCAAATTCGGTTTTTTGCCTGGTTCAGAAGAGTCTTAAACTTCCCCCTCGACATTCGACGAAGGCGACCTGTGTAGTTGAGACTGACAGGGCTTGTGAGGTCGCCATCTCGTCTCCGAAAAGAAAACCGAATTTTCAATCGTCGCTTCTCAGAGACGGCATAAGACCGGCTCCACGCATGGTGAAAGGCTGAAATCAGATCCGAGACTCCGGGCCCCTCTAAGCGCACAGCGATATCGCGCCATGCGACTTTGCCTGAATACTGGAAGGAGTGAGTCTTTGAGACGTTGATGGAGCCAACAAACGCGACATGGCCATCAATCACGCTCACTTTGCGGTGATTGCGACGATTCAAGCGGCGAAGCACGAGAGACTTTTTTGGTTTTTTCTCTGGCACAATCATTCGGAGATCGATCATCAGGCGTCGCCACAGCTCGGGAATCCTCAAGGGACTAAAAACGCGAACCTCAAGGCCCTGCTTTTGTAGCTCGACCCCCCGGGTCTGCCACCAACCGGAGGCACCTATGCCGTCCACGAGCAATCGAACGCGGACCCCACGGGCCTGAGCTTTCAAAAGCTCATGGGTGACATCTTGTCCGATCTCATCATCATCAAAGATGTAGGTTTCAAAGTCGATCGTGCGCTCGGCCCGAGACCAAGCCTCAAAGAGGCTTCGGAAATAGTCATCTCCGTCGAAAATGATGGTCTCCGACTTCCATAACATGTGTACCTAGCGTCCCTCTGCCTCACCAAACGCTTTTGCTTTTAGCCTTGCCAGGCGGCGTGCTTCGTCTGCTGGCAAATTCGTGCCAGACGAGCCGGTGTAGCCCGTGATCACGCTGTCCGAAAGCAACTTGTAGCAGGACTTTGCGGTTTCTGTTTTCGGCGCATCGTCGATGCAAAGCTCGTAGTAACGTTCATGCAAGGTCCAGAAGTTGAGTTCGCGAGATGCCTCAGCGGCTCGGCCGGCCAGCCAGAGTGCCTTGGCGCGCTCGAGATTTGACTGACCGGGCTTTGCCGGGTTGTCAGAGAGCCACTGATGCAAAAGTGCGGAGGCACGCAAGTAGGGGACATCTTGAGGGTCCGAAATGTCTTGGCGGGAATCGGCTTGATCAATCAGTTTTTGCGCCAACGGAAGAGCTGGCTCCTGTTTTTTGGCGGCGGCTTGTTTGGACCATTCTGCAATCGAATTCGACCACGACTTTGCAGCGACTTTCAGGCTATCAGGTGCCGACTTGTTGGTTTGAACAGCTCGCGCAATCTGCTGCGCCTCAGAGGGGTTTTGTTTGTATCGCACGGCGATTGCGAGCGCGGATTTCACGGCACGTTCCCAGCCAAAGACATCACGTTTGGCATAGGCTGAATCTTTCACGCCTTCTTGATAGG
Organism: uncultured Pseudobdellovibrionaceae bacterium; assembly: GCA_934277865.1. GTDB lineage: Bacteria > Bdellovibrionota > Bdellovibrionia > Bdellovibrionales > JAMPXM01. The sequence goes on from CAKQVW010000028.1 coordinate 6,282, forward strand.
CGGAAAGCGCGCGGTCAAACTGGCGAGTGGCGGCAAAAAAGTCTCCGCGGCCAAGCGGTGAAAGCGCTGACGGATCGAAGCTCAGTTCCAACTTTGGGAAGTTGGGGCCACTTGCCGTTTGCGTGTGACACTGAATGCAATAGCCAATCGATTCGCGAATCGTAAGGCGAGCATAGTCACGGTTGCCAGTGGCAAGGGCCGACACGGCTCGTGCGAGATCTTCATCCAGCATTCTGGCGATAGACTCGTAGGCGGGGTCAGCTGCCGGTTTCTCGCTGGCACGGACTTGGTGGCTTAACTTTTTTAGGCGTGAGGCGGCGTCGCGGATGGCAACTTCGTTTGTCGGATCATTAAAGGCTTTGGTGTCCGACATCAGTGGCAAGAGCTTGTTGAGCGCTTGTGAGAGATCTTGCATCTTTGCCGACCACTCGGGTCTAGCAGGCTCCGCACTGGTCGATATTGTGGGAGCGCTGGCAGTTGCAGCCACCGGCTTATTGCTCGACGAGCAGCTGAGCGCCGCAAGGCTCAGGGAGAGAAGAACAAAAACTGATCCACGCATAGTTAGAACTCCGCCGTTAAGCAGCTCCTTCAATGGAGCATGTGCTCACGACGAAATTTTATCGTGCGTTTTTTTAAGAAGTCACGTCGGAGCTTGGCATCGAGAGTCGCAAAATGCCGATGCGTGTGAGTTCGTGAGCGTGTTTCACCAGAAGGCGGTCTTGCGCTTCGGCCGAAGCGTCGCACGAGAAGGCCGTGACCTGACTTTCGGAAACTCCCAGCTCGCGCAGGATCTCGCCCCGCTTGTCCTTGAGTCGCGCAAACAAGTGGCGGCGCAGATCGAGATGAAGATGAGAGGCCAGTGTGCGAAGTTTCGGAATTGGCCAGCTTAGAATTTCGTCCGAGGACACGACCTTGGTCTCGTCGCTGCTATTATTGTTGAGAGTTGGATTCCGCATAGGTCCCCTCTTTTGAGTCGCCAAAATGTTCAAGAAACCGACTAAAGTCTTATCGGAAAAACAAACATTCCAGTTAAGCCGCGTCTCAAACTGAGACGACGGCACCATCAGCGAAGCTCAAAGAGCGCCGCTCACGTGGGACGGGGGAAGATCACGAGTTTGGGTTTGAGATGCTCCGGCACTCTTGCATCGATAATTTCCCGCAAATCCTTGGTCGAATAACGGGCCGAGACGTGAATCAGCACGATGCGCTCGGCTTCGATTTGAGGTAGCGCGTGAAGAAATTCTTCCAGATGAATGTGGCCCCATTCTCTAGCATTCTCGACCGATTTTTTTCCATCCCAATAAGTAACTTCCATGACAAGCAGGCGTGACTGTCTGGCTTGATCACTTTGAAGAAATTCAATCTTCGTGTCGCCGGTAAAAGAGACAAGATTCTCTTCCACTTCCGTTTCGAGAGTGACACCTTCGCGGCGCAGGCGAACAAGCTCTTGAGGATCAGACTTTGCCAACTTCGCAAATTCGTCTTTGAGCTTCTTTCGTTTTCTGAAAACCGTGTAGCCCTGGGATGCAATCCGATGGTAGGTCGGAAAAGTTTTGGCGAAGTACCCTGGTTTAAGCGGAATCTGCTCTCCTGGCTTTGCGACCTTGAACTCATATGCGTATTCAAATTCATCGATTTCTTCCCAAAGTTTCATGATCTTGGAAAGCGGTTCGACCGCAGCCTGCGGCATGTAGATCATGGGCTTGGGCCGTTTTTGCATCGACTTCTGAGAAATCAAATACGGTAGCCCGCTGGCGTGATCCATATGCGCGTGAGTGAGAAGAATCGTGTTGTAGGCCGTTTGAAATGGCAATCCTTGCGCCACATCAAAGAGCACATCCGCCTCGGGAAAGGCAATAGACGTCGACATGCCGGCTATCGAGTAGCCGACAAGTCGTAAGTCATCGTGCAGAAGAGGAAAGCCGGTGGCGAGACTCAAAGTGTTTTTCCGCTAGCGAGGGCTGCGGAAAGAACGTCGTGCCCAAGCCACCATACCGGCTTTTCGCAAGTGAACGAGTCGTGGAACATCACGTGTCCTGTGGCGCGGAACACCTGTTCCGAAAGCACACTTGTCATGAGGTTCTTTTCATCAACGTGCTGCTTAAACAGCGTTTCGCTGGCGTTTAACATGACTTCCATCTGAGTTTGCGAATTGTTCTGTGGCCACTTCTTGAAGACCGAGTGGGACTGAATCAAGTCGCTCGTGATGTAGTCCTTTGTGAACTTCATAATCGACTTGAAGTCGTGCTCTGGTTTTAAGAGTGACTGGCACTCTTTTAAGATGGCCTCAACGCGCGCTTTTCCTTCGACGGTCGCATTGGATTTTGCTCGCTCAAGCGCGCCAAGAAGCGGGTAAAGCGAAACTTCAACACCAAGGAAGATCGAAGACGAGTTGGTGAGAATCTCTGGGCAATTGTAAACACATGTGCGAACACCTTGTTTGGCAAAGTGAATCGCGTAGTTCTCAAGCCGCATCTTCGCCCAGCCTTGGAAGTAAGGCGTGTAAGTCTGCCACTGAAATTTCGCGTCTGGGCCATCTCCCACGAGCACCTCGGTGCCGTGATAGCCGAAGGCCAAATATCTGGCGGATCCACCAGAGGTCTCGATTTTCGCACGAAGCTCCGACGTTTCTTCAATCAAGGTGCGGTAGGTCTCGGATGTGACTTCGTCGAAATTGAGAAGGGCAAACCGTCCAAGATCCAATTCAAATAGCTGACTTGAAGGAACGTGTCGGTCGCCAGTGCCCTTAAAGACTCGGTTCATCACCGGCATGATGATTTTTGTGCGCGGAACACCACCGGCCATCGTGTGGCAGAAGATGACGTTTTTTCCGCTTGGGATGTGCTTCTCAAGTTCCTTTACATAAGCCTTCACGGCCTCTCGAAAGCGAGCACGTCCACGAGCACGCGACTTTTCGATCGCAGTGAAATCGGCTTTCGCGTTTTGCCACTCACCCAGTTTCACGCCTTCAAAAAACGAGTTTGGTGTTGGGCCACCATCTTCGGCTGGCTCAAGATCAAAGCCTGCCTCAAGAGGGATGTTGATGAAGGGTGTTTTCTGGCCCGCGAGCTCTTCGGCCGTCAATGCGCGAAGGGCGCCGCCTGGGTCGCGCCGACCAACGGTCGAGCGAATGACGGTGAGGCCATTTCGTTCTGCCTCGTCGACGATGCCATTGGCGTAGCCGCGAGCGAAGAGTTCACCGAACACCACCAGAATGTCGCCGGGTTTGTAGCCGGTGGTCGAAGGAACCTTGCGCATGCCCGGGAGGTTTGCCAGGTCGAAAGAGGTTTCATTGGAAACGAGAAAATCGGTTTTGGATGTGTCTGCCATAGCGGATGACGCTCCCCCATGTGCGGAGCGTTAGGCAAGGTCATGTTGCAGGTGCCCAAAATCGTCGCTGCCATTCACCATTTGGGCGCGAAACAAGACCTGATTCCCGTCGAAATCGTCCGAGTTCTGAGGTGGTTGTGGCATCACCCTTGTACGGCGTAGGCCAGGCGAGGTAGGCGGCATGTCGTATAACACGCGAGAAAATATGAAACTCAGTCTGGCTTTTGCCACGCTTGCATCCGTGCTGCAGCTTGCCTGCGCCAAGGGCGACGACCCGCAAGCCATTCAATCGGCTCCGCCGAGCGCACTTGCCACACACTTACGTTCGTGTGCGACGAAGGTGACAGGTGCAGGGGGGCACGTCGGACAAGTCGTTGTGCGAGAGGCCGTACCCGTTTGTCGACGAAATCTGGCCGATGGAAGCCTGCAAGATCTCTCAATCGAGCCGCGCTTTAAGATGACGCACACGTCTTCGCGCCGTATCGAGCTTCAGCAAACGATTGCCCTTCGTCTTCATGTCAATTCGGAGAACCCTTCGGAAAACTCGTCTGAGAAAGCTCCCAAGCGGCTGCTGCGTGACCGGAAAGTCTTGAAGTTCGTAAACGAGTCCTGCAAGCCCGTCCTTGACCAGATCTTCCGTCGCTCCGGGCTTCGCGCCGAGCACCAGGTGCGGTTATTCGCGGAAGGTGAGGAGTTTGAGCCAGCTGGTCCAATCCGGCAGGAAAAACCGGGAAAGTCCGAGCCGGCTCGAAGCCGTGGATTCCATCTGCTTCTCGATCTCGAGTACTCGCCAGAAAAAGGGGTTGTCTTGCGAGACGATCCGGCGGCCATCGCAAGTGGCCCGCTGGCTGGTGAAGCCACTAAAGAGGCGGCGACCGACCTGGCCGCATCCCAAGCGCAGTTTTGTGGTCAGATTGCGATGCGAGTTGCCGAGAACTACGGTTTGACCAAAGGTCGCGACTGCCAATCTCTCTCCGAGGCCGCCTCAGGCAAAACCACCGCGGAAAACCCGGAGGCCGGTGCCTCTACAAGCGTTGAAAAGTCGGTGGCGCCTCACGTCGGTTTGATGAAGCCCGGGCGCTCCGTCGAAGATCTAAAAAAGGTAAAACTAGCCTCGGATGAAATCGATGAAGTATTCTTCCCAGTATGCGGGAAGATGGCCAAAACGCTCCACCAACGTTGATTGCAGGCCGTGACTACGACGAAGACTTTAACGGTCGCCTGGTGTTTTCGCGCGAGTATCTGCTGGCGCGAGGCACGTGTTGTGGCTCAAAGTGCCGCAATTGTCCCTATGAAAACCGATCCATTCTCGCTCCCAAGCCGACACGAAATCAGCCGTTGGTTTTGTCCTTCGTTCCAAGTTGGACCGAGACTCTTTTGGCTTTGGATGTCGAGGTCGCCCGCCGAACTCGGTTTTGTATTCACCCAAAAGGTCTCGTAAAATCCGTTCCCGCAATCGGGGGAACTAAAAACTTCTCTCCAGGACTGGAAGAAGAAATTCAGTCGATTCGCGCGCGGGCCGCCGGGCGTCCGCTGATGGCGATATTGGATCGCGAAGAAAACCCGCGCGCGTTTTACGACGATCTTCTTCGCCTTGGCGTGACACCTGTTGTGACCCATGTCGACTCTCTGGAGAGCCTTCCAGGCGAGCTCGCTCGGCTTTCTGAGGCGCTGGCGGCGGATGAGCTGCTTACGCTCAAGCAACGGTTTGAGCGTGTGCTGGAGAGCCGAGAAAAGGTGCGTCCCGAACGGGTGCTCAAGCGCCTCGTCTTACGGTCTTCAAGTGGGCGGTCTTCAAATGGGCTCGAGATGTCTTCCATTCTCCAGGCCGAGAAACTTGCTTACGTGATCTGGAAAAAACCTTGGATGTGTGTTTCGCATCAAACCTTAATCGCGCAAGTGCTCGAGTTTGTTTTGCATCGGCCCAAGGGGAGTTCGGAAGAGTTCCTCTTTGCTCCCAAAGGGGCGCGATATCCCGAATTTGAAAGCTTCCCAGAGTCCGTTCTCCCGCTCTATTCGACGGAACCCTATCCCTTTCTTCGGGAGGCCGATCAGCTTCCAAAGGGCCTCTTTTTAGATGGGGAGCTCTATAGCTGGTTTGGCATTCGCCTGCTTCGATTCCTTGAAGACGTTCTCGAGCTCTCTAAGTGACTGAAATAAGGCTTAAAACTGTCACTCGTGTGGTGCAACTAACGTCCTATCGGGTCTGAGCTCCGACTGTGAGGGTTTGGTTAAATCCAGTAGTTTCAAATACATAACTCGCCTTTGGCCGGCTTTAGCAGGGCCAATATTGAGAGAATGTTTCTTGAATATTGGTCAGCCTGAGGTAGGTGGGCATGGCGCCAGACGCACGGTCTCTCTCTTTTCAAGGTCCCAATCGGCTTTCGGGTCGGGGATTTCTCCATTTCATCGCTCGGCCGGCATTGATTGCGGGTTTGATCTCCGTTTCAGCCGCGACGGCGTTCGCGCAAGCTCCTGCTTCTCAAAATTCGGATGAGCCCGAAGTCGGCGGATATCAAGCTGCTCTCTCGACAACGACCCACTCATGGCGGCGATCTCCGGAGACCAAGTTTGCCTATAAAATCGGTTCCGATTTTGACTCATTTGCCAACGAGCGCGAGCAGTCACAGTTTTTTGGAATGTCGTTGATGGGTGACTTCCGCGCACAGCTTCTCTCGAATCTCACCTTCCGAACGAAAGCGGGCGTGAGCCTTTCTTCGGGCTACGCTCAATCGCGCTTTGGCGACAACGTCGGTGCTTCGAGTGTGTGGCTAGAAGAGGCGTACTTAAATCTTCGCGCTTTCAACTCGAGACTGGCTCGTTTTTATTTCACCGCCGGCGCCCTTGATCAGGGTGATCTGAAAATGAAGATCTTGGTCAACAGTCAGCCATTCCCGGGTGTGCGCCAAGCGCTCGTGCTTGGCCAAGACTCCGACACAGTACTTAAGATCTGGGCGCAGCAAACGATTCCCACTTCCAAAACGCTTTCGACAAAAACAGTCGATGCCGAAGTGATGCCGACCTTCATGTCGGAAACAATTGAGCTGAGCCTGCGTCCTGCTCGAAACCTCAAACTCACGGGTCACGCCACGCACTATGCATTTAACAGCTTGCCTTCGGCAGTTGCGTTGCAAAGTCAGATCTACGGAAACACCACAACCGAAACCGGACCCAATACAGCACGTTTCCAATACGGTTTCGAAGGCTTTGGAGTGGGGGGCACGGCTCGCTACGACATCATGTCTTCGTTTGGTGTGCAGGTGGGGGGATACATGCTGCAAAATACGCAAGCTCCAGAAGGTTATCGCAACAGCCAATATGTCAATGGTGGTGTGATCATCGGTCTTGAAAACGAAATCGAGCTCACAGCCGGAGGCGCCGTATTCTTTGTGGAAGACGATGTGACTCCCGGTTTCTACAACGACTCAAAAATTGGTCACAACAATCGCCAAGGTTACTCGGCTAACATGGAAGTCGACTTTCGACGCCAGCGGTTCAAGCTGCGGGCGGCGTTCACGGATGCCGATGTTTTGAACTTCAATATCAATCAAACGCGCCAACAGGCCTTCTCTATCGGATTTGAGACGTTCTATGAACTATTCTAATTCTATGTTCTTCTCTTCGAAGTTGGGCACTTTGGTATTGGCGGTGGCGCTGCTGACAACGGCATGCGTGAAGCCCGGTCCTCGTTCGGCCGATCCGAATGCGAACTTCTCGGATCCGACTAAACCCGATGCCAATCAGTCGGCTGCGACGTTCTACAATGAGGAAGTCACGGGCAACGCCATCGTGACTCAAAATGTTCAAGGGTTTTCGATTCCAACGGAAAAGCTGTTTTCTTTTAAGACCTGTGTTTTTGATAAGCGTCTTCGTGAAACCATCAAAGGTCATCTCTTTGTCGTAAAAGGTGGCGAAAAGGATGTCGAAGTTCGTAGCGAAGAATCTGGATGTTTGAATTGGTCCGAGACAATCGCCTTCAACGGTGCGCAAAACGCCAAATACATTCCTTTGAAAAGGACGATCGTCGCCAAGGGTATGCACACAGGTGCACGCGAGCTTTCCATCTGTATCAACCCTTGGAACTACGACGGTTCAGAAGCTGTGCGCGACTGTGCACGTCGACCTGTACCTTCCGAAATGTTGGTCTCGTCATCGGTTGCCGCTTCCTATTTAAAAGGGGAAGACAAGTCGGGCGAAACGCTAAAGCGTTACCTCTGGGTCGATGACCTTCGCATGAACTCGATTCACAATCCGGGCGGGGCCGACGGCAGTCTCATCGACTTCAGTATCTCGGTGGGTCCGAAAGTTCTGACTCGCAACATTCGTGGCGACGAAGAGGCGATGCCGCTAAAAGATGGCGTCTTTAGTGTTCAACTCTGGATTGTCGCAAAAACTGGAATTCAAAACAGCCGTTGTATGGTGATCGCAAAGTCGGATCCTTCAATGGAGCTTGCGATGGTCGGCGGTCGTCTTCGCGAAGAGCTGAAGATGAAAGTCCGCTATTTGATCTCCTACGGTCAGTTGGAACTTGTCGGCGCGATTCGCCCGAAAAATGGACCTGACTCGATTCTTCCGTATGATGGCGTGTGGACACTTGGTGATCACACCGGCCTTCTTGGGATGAAGTTCGGTTTCGAACGTCCACCAGCCTACAAAAATGCACCGGGTGAATTCAGTGCCACAAAGTACGTGGCAAACTGTATTGACGTCTCTGAGGGTGTTCAAGAAAACGATGCGGTCAATTTGATCGGTGCACAAGCGTCGGCCAAACGTCCCGTGCCAGCTGCTGTTGCGTTGGGTACACCAGACTCTGTCTTTGCTGGTGGCGGTCTCAAAGTTACATCTGTCAGCGGCGGGAAAGTTGAAATTGAAGCGCCTAAGTCGCTTTTGAAGGCGGAACAAACGGCCGCTGTTAAAAAGGTGCAGATTGACCAGGATTTGATGAAAGACGAGTGTCCAGATGCTCGCGATCTGCCACGTCTGTTTCCACAAGATCACGCCAAGCATCCAATCGTCCCAGGTCCAGATATTCTCACGTGTGTGAACAAAAATCTTCCAGGCGGCGTCTACAAAGTTGAGCAGTTTGAGTTCAGTCCGGTGGATGTTCGTCCGGAACCGATCATGGACCCGGTTGATAGTGAAACCACAATCGATCGTAAAATGAAGTTCCGCGTGATCACACGTGTGACAAACCCGCTTGCTCAGAACACGCCGGTTCGTGACATGGAATTCACTGTCGAGACGCAAGATGGAGCTACAAGACAAGTTCGCACAAACCACTTGGGTGAATTGATCTTCAACGACACCATCTACCACGTCTACTACCAGCCCGAGCGTTTCTATTTGAAGGTAATCAAGATTTCTCACCCGTCGGGTTTCTCGAAGCGATTGGCCGTCGTACTTGTTCCTTGGGACAACAACGGTTTCCAGTTTGCTCGTGATATCCGTGGTCTTTCTAAGCAGACAATTGCTCAGATGAACCTGGTTCCTCGCCCAGCCTCACAGATGATCCTGACGGACTTCAACTGGGGAACGATCGGGTTCCGCTACCAGGTCGACAATTACTTATCGCTGAAGGTTTACAAGCAATACATGCTTCGTCTTGACCCACGTGCGATTCGTTACAGCAGTTTCACGCACGGTCGAATGATGAACGAACCTCTTCGTGACGGCTTGTATTTGATGAAGGTCGCAATCCAAAAGGACTACCAACCACTGGGTGGCGAGCCGAAGGAATTCATC